>DASUOZ010000546.1:0-3144 GCA_036276375.1 Pyrinomonadaceae bacterium
ACCGCGTAAGCCAATTCAACGTATCCGATCGTGTTGGGCGTGTTCTTGACCTGACCCGTCACTCCTTCATTTCCCTTGCCGCCGATGCCGATGGGCCATCTCGGCGACGTGCCCGATCCGACTTTCTCTTTCCACTCGGAACTGACTTTCGAAAGGTAATCAGTGAACACCGCGGAGGTGCCGCTGCCGTCCGAACGATGGACTACCGTGATGTCGTTCGCCGGCAGGTTCACGCCCGGGTTGTCAGCGGCGATTTTCGGATCGTTCCATTTCGTGACTTTGCCCAGGAAAATATCGGCGAGCACGTCGGATGAAAAACGAAGCGGTTGATTCACACCTGTGAGGTTGTAAGTAATAACGACCGCGCCGAGAACGGTTGGGATGTGCAGTATCTCGCCGGGCGCTGATTTGAGATCTTCATCCTTCATCGGCGCGTCTGAAGCACCGAAGTCGACGGTCTGTTCCCTGAGCTGCTTGATACCGCCGCCCGACCCGATCGACTGATAGTCAATTCTGACGCCCGGCTGGACCTTCTCGTACTCACTCAACCACTTCTGGTAAAGCGGATTCGGGAAAGTCGCGCCCGCGCCCTGCAGGCTTACACTCGAACCTGAGCCGCCGTTACAAGCGATCGAGGCGACGAGGACCACGAGGGCACAAACGACGGCGATCAGTTGAACGCCGCGTCGATATTCTCTGGGCGGAACAGACATTTAGTATCTCCTGTGCTGGTCGGGCTGAGTTGTCGAGAGCGATTTGCAAGGTCCAATGTAGGCAGCGGGTGTTACATCCAACTGAACTACGTCTGAACTCTCCGTTAACAGCAGCGGCAGGACCTCAATTTTTCGTGTTTTTATTGCGTTTTTGACGTCAGCAGGCGATATCCGACGTTCACCATCGTCTCGATGTGCAAGCCGAAATCCGAGAGCTTCGCGCGCAAACGATAGATGTAAACGTGGAGGCTCTCGGAATTGAGCGGCTTGTTGCTGCCCCAGACCGAGGACCAGAGATCCTCGGACGTGACGATGCGATCCGGTGTCCGCGTCAGACGCGAAAAGATGAGGAACTCCGTGCGCGGCAGTTTGATAGCCTGGCCGCCGCACGCGACGTAGTAGTTCTTGTGTTCCACTCGGAGATACCCGTCATCAAAGACGTCCTCGGTCAAGTTGTTGTCTTCCCTTAGAGCGGTGATGGACATCTCCTTTACGGACATTAGCCCTTCCCTCCCAGCCAAGAATTACCGTGATCGTATAAGCCGCAGCCTCCAACAACTGCTGACTAGAATTTGAGCTTGGCCCTGAACTGCATTACCCGCGGGCCACCAACGGTGGTAACGATCTGACCGAAATCCGGGCTGCCTAACTCGAAATCAGGAGCGCCGAAGTTGGCTTTATTGAACACGTTGAAGATGTCCCACCCAAACTCCAGGGCCACCGTCTCGCTCAGCTTCGTACTCTTAATGATTCCGAAATCGAACCGCGACTGATTCGGAGCTCGAAGCACGTTTCGTCCCAGATTGCCACTCTGGCCGAGGCCCGTGCAAAGAACGTCGCTATTGAAGGCCTCTTCAGTTATATCGGAACCGGGCCGCCGCAACTCATCCAGTGTTCCGCAAAGGGATGGCCGGCCAAATCCCAATCGATACAGACCGCCGGAACCGCGCACCAAATCGCGATATTGCGGCGCTGTTCCGATCTCGGGCTCAGGCGAGAAGATACTGAAAGGCGTTCCGGTTTGCGCCTGGAAGAAGCCGGACACCTGCCAACCCGTGAAGAGCCTTCGGTTCGAACCAAGACTCGGGATATCGTAAACAAAGCTCAGACTAAACCGATGGGTCCGGTCGAAGTCGGAAACCGCGCGATTAGCATCGAGATTACGAAGATCGCCCTGGACCACGAAACCCGAGTTAGGCACATCCGGTTTTCCCCCACCAGCGGTGCTTCCGGGATCGGTCGAGCTGGTGTCGATTGATTTGGACCAGGTGTAAGACCCATTGAAGTGGAGACCACGAGAGAGACGTTGAGTTAGACCAAACTGCGCTCCATGATAGGTCGACTCACCATTTGATCGAAGGATCAGCGCCTCAGGCACGTTGAACCCGAGAATAGGAACGCGGGCCTCGAAGTTGATGACCTGACCGCCTCCCAGAGTGTTTCCCGCGCACGTGAGCGGATTAGCAAGGTTCAGATCGACTGGCGCACCGGCAACCCCACTGAGCACTCCGCCCGCACAAGTCGCTGCTCCACCCACACGAAACGGATTGGCGAACCCGAAGGCCTTACCAAGCCCGCGCTCTCTCGCGCTGGAACCCGAGTTTAGTGGACCATTGGGAGAACCCGCCGCTAAATAGGCCTGATTGAAACGTTCGTAAATATGATCGGGCGTAGCGGGATCGTTCAGATCGAAGCCCTGATTGAACGCCAACGCCTGAAGCAGGTTTTGTCCACGCGTGTGAACATAGCGAACCTCAAACATCAGGTTCTTAGTGATCTCATACTGCGTGCCGATGTTGAACTGCTGCACGTAGGGCGTTCGCAGATCGCGATCGATCGCGCGGAATTCAAAAGTTTCAGCGATGTTGCCCGGAGGCGTGACGTTGAGCCGCGCATCGCGCGTCACGCCGGTGTTATCACGAATTACGTAAGTACCACCAGTGCCGGAGCCACGCTGTAGCCGGAACGGCAACCACGAACTCAGTGGAAGTGTGGTTGGCTGCTGCGAGAAAGCATTCGCAAACGGCACGTTGCCGGACGGCACCGTAATCTCGAGCTCCCGCAGGAACGGATAGTTGCTGAAGATCGTGTTGATGAATGCCGCCGAAGGTCGATCGTAGAAGACGCCGTAGCCGCCGCGAATGACCATCCGGCTGGTGTCGAAAGGCTGATAGGCGAAGCCGATACGCGGAGCAAAGTTATTCAGATCCTGACCACGCAGCGTGTGATCGTTATCCACCCGCGCCGTGGCCGCGATCGCGCCATCGACATTCGCCAGCCCTGTGGACTCAACACTTGCTGGAATGATGAAGCCGGGCGACGGATTGTCGCAAAGCGAGAGGGAGCCGCCGGTTTGTGAGAAGCACGGGTCGAACGCGTCGAAGTCGAAGTTGCCAATACGGCCCTGCCGTTCGGTGGGCCACATGAACAG
>DASUOZ010000547.1:0-2662 GCA_036276375.1 Pyrinomonadaceae bacterium
CGCCAACGTTTACGCCACGCAGCAGCGCAACATACACATTAAGAGCCTTGGGATTTGCTTTCTTCGGCATCGCGGTTCCGGACGCACCAGCAGTACGCACACTTTACCACCACGGACGGCGGAACGCGGGTTCAGGACCAGATATCCAATCTTTCGCACGGAAGGGTGATTACCTTAGCGATGCTGAGGCAGATGGTGTAGCCAAAGAACCTGAACGAAATCGTCATTCGATTGTCTCCGGGGGGATGTTAGAAACCGACTCGCGCGGCAGCATAAAGTAGACCAACACGATCAAACAACGGGGCGCACTGCCTATTCTTCTGGCAGTATCCTGCTATGCGGCGCGTCGTCAACCCCCAGCGCGCGCTCCGAAATACGTTCTTGCTTTTACCAGACCAACGCTCTATTATCTGCCGCGCCCAGAAACAAGTTAGCACCACTCCCGGCGATCTTTCCTCCCAAAACTGATCGTTTTCGTCCCGACTCGTCCTCCCTTAACCCCAGCAACTGTTTCTCTATTCACTGGAGGTCTTAATGAAGAAAACGCTTGTGCTGTTTGTTTTAGTAGCCTTGTCCGTTGCGGTCGTGGTCTTCACTGCTGCGCACGGTCAGAACTCTAACGGCAATGGCAAGTTCCGTCGCGCGCGCGCCGACAAACGAATTGCCAATCAATACATCGTGGTGCTCAAGGACGACGTGGTCGACGTCGAGGGTGAATCTATTCGGCTGGCGCGCGATTTCGGCGGCGATCGCAACGGCGGTCACACGTACCAACGGGCGCTCAAAGGTTTCTCCGTGCGCCTGCCTGAACAACAGGCCGCCAGACTCGCAGACGATCCGCGCGTCGAGTTTGTCGAGGAAGATAGCGTTGTGAGTTTGGGAGCCACTCAGACCAACGCGACGTGGGGCCTCGATCGCATCGACCAACGCGATCTGCCGCTCAATCAAACTTACAACTTCAACGCGACGGGCAGTGGCGTGCGAGCTTACATCGTCGACACTGGCATCCGCGCCACACACGTCGATTTCGGCGGCCGCGTGATCTCCGGTTTCACCGCCATCAATGATGGCCTCGGCACAAATGACGGCAATGGACACGGCACGCACGTGGCCGGCACAGTTGGTGGCTCAACCTGGGGCGTCGCGAAGAACGTTACGCTCGTGGCCGTTCGCGTGCTCGACTCGAGCGGAAGTGGAACTAACTCCGGCGTCATTGCCGGCGTTGACTTCGTCACTTCGAATCACCAGGCCGGGCAACCGGCGGTAGCCAACATGAGTTTGGGCGGCGGTGCTTCATCCGCTCTGGACACGGCAGTCACGAATGCCGTTAACGACGGTGTCACCTTTGCAGTCGCGGCGGGAAACGAGAGTCAGAATGCGTGTAACGTCTCGCCCGCGCGCGCGGCCGCCGCGATCACAGTCGGCTCGACCACGACGAGCGATGCGCGCTCTTCGTTCTCAAACTTCGGCACCTGCGTCGACATTTTCGCGCCGGGCAGCAGCATCACCTCAGCGTGGCGGACCAGCGACACGGCCACGAACACCATCTCAGGCACGTCGATGGCATCGCCGCACGTTGCCGGTGTCGCCGCTTTGTTCCTGGAAACGAATCCGACTGCGTCGCCGGCGACTGTCACCGCCGCGATCATCAACAATTCAACGCCGAACAAGGTCACCAACGCGGGAACGGGCTCGCCCAACCGGCTGCTCTTCTCGCTCTTAACCGGTGGTCCAACTCCGACTCCGACTCCAACCCCAACTCCGACTCCGGTTCCGGGCGCGGAATTGTTGTTGAATCGAGGCTTCGAATCAGGTGGCGTGAACTGGACGGCAACGGCGGGCGTGATCACCACCTCGACGGGTCAAACGCCGCGAACCGGCTCGTGGTACGCATGGCTCAATGGCTACGGCGTAACCCATACCGACACGTTGTTCCAGCAGTTTACGATTCCGTCGACAGCAAACAGCGCCACGTTGAGTTTCTGGCTGAAGATCAATTCCGCGGAGACGACGACGACGACCGTGTTCGACCGGTTGCGAGTACAGGTGCGCAATTCCAGCAACACCGTATTGGCGACTCTCGCAACCTACTCAAACTTGAACAAAACGACGGGATATACGTTCAAGAGCTTCGATCTGTCTGCCTTCCGCGGACAGACCATCAGGATCTACTTCCTGGGGACGGAAGACTCTTCTCTCCAAACGTCCTTTGTGATAGATGATACGTCGTGCACTACACAGTAACAGTTCGGCAGACGTCTTGAACCCGAGGGGCGAGCTTCACACAAGCTCGTCCCTTTTTTCCTGAGCACAACTATGAACAAAACTACGAAAGCTCTCGCCGCTGCTGCATTCATCATGGTCCTGGCTATCGCAGCGTTTGGTCAGGGACCGTGTCTGACGGCGTCGAAGTTTGGTCCAACCGATCAGATCGGCAACCTGAACAACGTCACGCCGGCCAAGACGCTCGCCGCGACCAAACTGGTGACCACGGGCAAGTCGTATCGGCTCGCGATTGAGACCAATAAAGACACGCCCGCGTATCCGCCGCGCACGTTTGCGGTCACGATCGTTCAACCAGGCCAGACGGCGGGCGCCAGCCTTGGCCCAACGAAAACCACCTACAACGACGACATAATCAACGGGTGGGCCGGCATCGGCA
>DASUOZ010000548.1:0-3533 GCA_036276375.1 Pyrinomonadaceae bacterium
CCTGACTACCGACAAACTCGAAGGCGGTTCCACACTCACACAGCAACTCACCAAGAATCTCTTTCTCTCAAAAGAACAAACTTACACGCGCAAGGTTAACGAGTGGGTGCTCGCGCTTCAGATCGAACGCTACTACACCAAAAACCAGATCATGGAGTTGTACGTCAACCACATGTTTCTGGGTGCGAACGCATACGGCATGGAAGCCGGCGCCGAAACCTACTTCGGCAAACAAGCTAAAGATCTGACGCTCGGTGAAGCAGCGTTGCTCGCCGGTGTCCCGAAAGCACCTAGCGATTACTCGCCGACGTCGAACCCGGGTAAAGCGAAAGAGCGTCGCGACCTGGTGCTCGACTTGATGGCGAAGAACGGTTTCGTCAGTCAGGCCGAAGCAGACGCTGCGAAAGCCAAACCAATTCAACTTGCCGACACTGCTTACTACCAGTCACAACGCAAGTCGTCGCCTTTTGATTATCCCGTCGAGTACATCCGTCAGGAGCTCGAAGACAAGTACACGACCCGCGTGGCGCAGGGTGGTCTTTCCGTCTACACGACAATCAACGTCGAAGCACAGAAACGTGCTTATGAAGTTGTTCGCGCCGGACTCCGTGCTTACGACCGCACGCACACCAGTTGGCGTTCGAACTACACGATGATTCCGACGACCGTTAACAACGGCGAAGGTCCAGCGACGGCGCCCGAGCTCAACAACTACAAACATCCCGATTGGTACGGCAACGAGTATGAACAAGGCCGCCACTTGATGGGCCTGATCATGAAAGTCGATCGCGCGCGTAACGAAGCGACGGTGCGCTTTGGCAACTTCACCGCGACGTTGACCGCGGCCGATATGGGCTGGAGTAAACGACAGCCAAAAGACGAGTTTAAGAACGGGCACCTTGCTGAGTTTGAGATCAAGGAAGTCGACGAAAAGAACCGCCGGTTGAAAGTCGAACTGTCGCAGGTTCCGACTGTGCAGGGCGCAATGATGACGCTCAACGCCAAGAACGGCGAGATCGTCACAATGGTCGGCGGCTACGACTTCTACACGAACAAGTTCAACAACGCCACGCAGGCTTATCGCCAGACTGGTTCGGCATTCAAGCCATTTGTTTACACGGCAGCGGTCGAGTGGGGCATGACTCCGGAGACGCCGGTGAGCGGAGCACCGATCAAGATCGGCGATTGGCAACCACACAACTACGACGGCTCGCTGGGCTCGGGCGATCTGCCGATGAAGACGGCGCTCGCGAAGTCGATGAACATTCAGGCAGTGCACCTGCTGCAAACTGTCGGTATTCAAACAGGCGCGCAGATGGTGCGGCGCTTTGGCATCAAGGTGCCGATGTCTCCTTATCTGCCGTCGGCGCTCGGTGCGACTGAGGTTCCGCTCGATCAAATGGTCTCGGCGTATTCGGCTTTTCCGAACAAAGGCATCCGCGTCGAGCCGCACCTGATTCGCAAAGTTCTCGATCGCGATGGCGCGACGCTCGAGGAGTGGGAACGCACTACTTACAAAGTGATGAACGAATACGTCGCGTTGACGATGGTGTCGATGATGCGTGGCGTAGTCACCGGCGGCACTGCGACCGCGGCGTCGTCGTTGCCGCATCCAACGGCGGGAAAGACCGGCACGGTCAACGATCACACCGACGTTTGGTTTATCGGGTACACACCAACTTACGTCACCGGTGTGTGGATGGGTTATCCCGGTAAAAAGAAACCGCTCGGCAACGACATGACAGGCGGCAAAGGCGCGCTGCCGATGTTCGTCGAGTTCATGAAGACGTACTTGAAAGACAAGGAAAAGGAAGAATTTCCCAAGGCGCCGGCGATGCCGGAAGATATGAGAGAGCTCTTCCGTCAGCGCCAGCGGGAGCTCGCGGCTGAACGCGCCGCACTGGCTGCCGAAGCAGAAGAGACTGAGGACGAAGGTATACTGCCGGCCGGCACAACTGAACCGAAGCTCGAGCAGATGACGCTTCCGCCGCCGCCGAAGACAGAAGACACGACGCCGGCGAATCCACAACCTAAGACCGAAGTATCAACGCCTAAGGTTGAAGCTCCGCCACCACCCGCCACGCGTCCACGCGAAGCCGAGCCCAAGAAGAAGAAGGGCAAGAAAGGCGACGGCGAAGGTTAGGAGATCCCGATTGTTTGTCTGGAATTCTGTGTTGATCGCACCCGGTTTTGGCCGGGTGCTACGCCAGTAACTTACCAAGCGCGTAAGGCAGCATCTTGCGCCACCACGGCCAGTCGTGATCGACGTCTGGTCCCCACATATCCAACACATGCGGAATGCCTTTGGAGTTGAGAATGTCTGAGAGTGTCCGGCTGCGTTCCGGCGCTTCGTATGCGCCCTGACCGGTCATGATCATGATCGCATCGGCTTTTCGCAGTAGCGGCAGGTAGTGGTCGTCGTTCAGGTTGGAAAGATAATCGACTGGGTTGTTGAAGTAGACGTTGTCGTCGTAATAGTTCTTCAAGTAGGTGCGCACGTCGTAACTACCGCTCATGGCAATCACGCCGCGGACCAGATCGGGATGTTTGAAGTAACTGTTGGCAGACAGAAAAGCTCCCAAGCTCGCGCCGGTAGTTATCGGCCGCGACTCGCCATCGCCGGAATCCTTGCGAATCAGCGGCAACACTTCATCAACAAGGTAGCGATCGTAGCGCGTGAGCAGTTCGGCTTTGAGGTGCGGCGGCATCTGTTCATTGAGGAGGCTGTAACGATTGACGCTATTGATGGAGTACGCGCGAAGTTTGCCGGTGTCGACAAACTGCTTGATGGCATCGACGAGATGGAAGCGTTCGTATTCGAGATAATCGGCGGCGGCGGTAGGAAACAGCAGCAGCGGCGGCCCCGCATGGCCGTAGGAAACGAGGGGCATTTCCATATTCAGGTTGGGGCTGTACCACGAAGTTGTGCGACGTTGCATGGGGACCTTTCTGCCGGTGGATCAGGGCGTGAGATATTCTCGCAGATTTTCGCGGGACGCAAGTTTAGGCGGGGTTAGCGGTTGTGCGGAGGGAAATGGTTGGAATGGTCAGCGGCGGTTGACGCTCCGAAACTCATTTGTTATAAAACGCCTTCGCGCCCTGCACATAGTTTGGAAAGCTATGTGAGGGCGCTTATTCCGCAGTAGCTCAATGGCAGAGCATTCGGCTGTTAACCGAAGGGTTGTAGGTTCGAGTCCTACCTGCGGAGCCAGAATTTCCTAGTAAATATGAGGAAGAGGCCACTTCATTGGAGTGGCCTTCAGTGTTTTGTGACATGGATTGTGACGTAACTGTCTGTTTGTGACGCGGTGTCATCGTTAACTAATCAGTTCCGCGTTTGTTTTCCACCTCAAAGGCGGCGAATGGATGCTTCGAATGCTCGCGCGGTAAAATAACGCATCGCAGATGGCATACCTCTTTCGCTGCAATAATGCTGTATACCCTTTGCGGGGTGGGTTAGATGAGCCCACATTCTGTAACATCATGTCACACGCAGAGCCCGGTAGAAATGATCCGTGTTGGTGCGGATCAGA
>DASUOZ010000549.1:0-16465 GCA_036276375.1 Pyrinomonadaceae bacterium
GGTTCGGCCTTTGGCCTACCTGTCGGGCGGAGCCCGTACCGGGGGCATAGCCCCTCGTTGTATTTAAGTCGTCTCCGGCGGGGCGGAGCCCGCCGCACATCCGGCGGCGGAGCCGTAAGCCAGCATTCGAATGTCGGGGGCGGAGCGCCGCCTCACATCGTGCGGCAAAGCCGCTAAAGAAGACTCTTGGGGCAAAACCTCATTGCGCGTCTACCCAGTTATCTGAGCCGGTCAACTTAACCGCCACACCCGTCATAAAAATCCGCACCTGGTTTCCGTCTGCGGTGCCGTTGTGATCGGTCGAGATAAACAGCGGGCCGGCTTTCTTGTAGCCGTCCCACGTGACGGTGACAAGACTCGGCTTCCGGGGACCGCCGCGGTGATAGACCATTTGCTGGACGCGATTATCTTTGTCGACGTAGAGGTCCCAGGTGTCGCCGGGTGTGTAACCACCTTCCGACGGGTACTTCACAGAGACCAGCTCGGCCGAGCCGTTGCCGATCGGCAATGGCTTCGTGCCTTGATCGGTCACGGTCGGGCTTTTGTCCCAGTAAGCATGCAGAGGGAACAGCAGCCAATAGTTGTCGTTGACGAAAGAAGGGTCGATCTCGTCCTTTACATTCGCCGGCTGATTGTCCAGTTCCGAGCGCACGTAAGTCGCCTTTACGGGTTTTCCGTCTTTGTCTTTACCTTCATAGGAAACCTGGTTTTTCTTGGGCTCCCAAATCCACGCCCGGGAGATATTCGTTCCGGGAAACTCTGCGTTCCACGTATAACGGATGGCTTCAATCTGGTCGAACGAATCCAGGCCGTGGGCCTTAGCGATCAGTTCGGCGTTGAGCGGAGCGCGTTTGGCAGGCTGCTCGGCAACAGGCGCGCGTTGCTGCTGCTCTCCCGAGCAGGCGGTTGCCGCAAGAACCAGCAGGCCAAGAATCAGGAAACGGATCGCTTGGGCACGGCTCCGGATTGTCATGGACTCCTTCTCCCTCAGTCAAACACAGATGTTGGGGGTTGCGAGCAGTTTACCTCAAATGCAAGTCGCCGATTAAATTGGCCCAGGCCTTCTCCTCCTGCGCCGGATCGAAAACTGTACTCAACTTCTCAACGCGACTCTTCAACTCGCCCAGAAACTTCGCGTCGCGTTCCGCCCGCAATAGCAGACGCGCTAGTTGTTTCGAATCGCCGGCTGCGAACAGGCCCGGGTAATCCCGACCAAGAATTCCAACGTTTCCGGCTACGCGTGAAGCAAGGATCGGAACGGAGGCGACGATCGCCTCCGACATGATGTTCGCGCCGCCTTCGAGACGAGACGAAATCACGCAGACGTGGCATTGAGACAGAATGCGAAGTGTTCGCGATCGCGATTGCTCGCCCAGCCACTGATAACGGTCGTTGCGTTCAACCTCGGCGCGTGCGCGTTTCTCCATCGCTGCCGTCAACGCTCGACCGATTTGCAGGATACGGATGCGCGAAGACGGCGGGAGCAGTCGTGCCGCCATGGCAGTGCGAAATGGATCCTTCACAGCGCGCAGATGACCGGCGACACAGACGGTAAAACTGTTCTTCGCGAACGGTGGCGATGCGTTTCCGGAAACCCGTTTAGCCGACTGATAAATTATGCGCGTTTTGTCTCGCCAACGTGGTTTCAACTCTTCGAGAGCTTTCGGTTGCAGCGCGACGATACGCGTAGCGATGTCGAGTGAATTGTGGGCCAACTTATTTTTGCGGATGTCTCGATAGAGATCCGTTCCTGTGAGCGCGACGATCACGGGCGAGTTGGGATGCTCACTATTAAAGCGTTTGATGGCGGCATGACTACGCCGAGCATGCAAGGCGAGCAACAAGTCGTACCGTTGACCTTCATACTCCTGCGAAATCGTGACCCGATGGCCCAATCGTTTGAGAATTCCGGCCCAGCGTAGGGCCGTAATTCGATTTCCGTGAGTTGATCGCGGAGGTGCCGGAGTGATTATGCCGATGCGCATTCTGGTTGGCGTTTAGAGGGCACAAGTCCGAAATCCGGCCCATACATCGCGGCGGTCGGGTTTGTAGAAATTTCGATAAGCGTTATGAATCAGCCGCGAGCGCGTGGTCCAGCATCCGCCTCGCAGCACTTTATGATCGCCAAACCACGGCGCTGAATACTCCTTGTAAGGCCCGGCCACAAATCCGGGATACGGGAGAAAGTCGCTGGCTGTCCACTCCCACACATTACCGATCATCTGCCGGCATCCCCGGGCGTTGTCGCCTTCCGCGAGCAATCTCACATCGACCGGACCCATGTTCTGCCAGTCGAGGTTGGCGCGACGGGGCGTGGGCGGCTCGTTTCCCCACGGAAATGTTCGTTTGGTGGAGATTGTGTCGCCGGTCGTTGGATCGGCAGCAGCGGCGAATTCCCACTCAGCTTCCGTCGGCAGTCGCCGGTGAGCCCAGCGGCAGAATGCTTCTGCTTCGTACCAGTTAACGTGGACCACGGGAAGAAAGTCTTCCATTGGGACCACTTTATCAAAGATGCGCCGCCACCATTTGCTCCCGTCGAATTGCCAGTAAACAGGATGTTCCGCCGTGTTTGATTCGCGCCAGCGCCAGCCGGCCTGCGACCAGAGCTCACGGCGCTGGTAGCCGTTGTCATCCACGAAAGCCGCGAATTCGGTATTCGTGACGGCAGTTCGCGAGATCGCGAAAGGAGCAATCTGAACCTCGTGCGCGTCTCGTTCATTATCGAAGACGAACGGTTGATCGTTCGCGCTACCGAGTAAAAATGTGCCGCCAGGTATGAACGCATCGCCGGGTTTTTCCGCGAGGTTTTCGCCAGGGATCTCGTGAGCGAGTCGTTGCGTGAATACTGGCGCGGCGTAACCAAGCGTCTGCCTGGTGTAAGCGATTGCCTCCGCATGCATGTCTTCGTGAAACAGTGACAACGAAAGAAAGTACGTGGCGTCTCCGTCTCCGGCTAACGACTCGGCGTCGTCGTGCTGGTATTCTTCCAACACGCGGTCCAGGATTCGTCCCGCATACGCTATGGTTTCAGCTTTTGATAGCAGTGGGAGATCCCAACGCGTGTCATGAGCTATTCTGGCTGAGTCAAAAAGCGAATCACCAGTCGAAAGCGTTGGTGAACGCCCGAGGAGATGGCGCAAGAGCCAATATTCCTGAAACCACGCGACGTGCCCGATCTCCCAACGAAGCGGATTCACGATATCAAGCCGTGGTCCGATCATTTGTTCGTCGTCCAGATCGTCGACCAGAGCGAGCGTGCGACTGCGAGCTTCTCGCAATGATTCAAGTAACGGAGTTAAATTAGCTGTTAGCATCTTTGGTTACTGACCGGGTATGTCAAACTTTTGGAACAAACAGATCGACAGAGCAGATTATCTGGCGTCGGAATCGAGCGGATCAAGAGAGTTACTGACTTTTTACGCTCAACTGCTTCGTGCGCAAAAAGCGATTTACGAATCTCTCCGCGACCGTGAAGGCTGGCTGCCTTCGGGCGACCTCGATATTGACTTGCCCGCCTTGCAGCCGGCGATGGTTGTCTTATTGGAGACTGTGGCATTGCATGGCCCGCAATCGCTGGCCGCCGAAGCACAAGGTCTGTTCGCCGCTGAGCCAGGCATTATGGCCGAACAACTGCTCGAGTATTGGCACTCCCCGACGGACACGCAGTTTTTCGCCAAGTCGATCCTGCAACCTTACACGCGCCTGCTCTCGGAATCGCGCATCCCGCCCGCCGGCCGAGAGCTTGCGGGCGGCGAACGCACGTGTCCTTTTTGTGGCGGCCGGCCGCAACTCAGCTTCCTGCAATCGAAAGCGAGTGCCGAAAGCGGGAACCGTGACCTGTTGTGCGCGAGTTGTCTGTCATCGTGGGAGTTTCGACGCGTCGTTTGCGCGAACTGCGGCGAAGAGCGACCCGCCAAACTCGGCTATTTTCACTCACCGCAATTCGATCACATACGCATTGAAGCGTGCGACACGTGCCAACACTACCTTAAAGCGATTGATCTGACTCGTTTCGGGCTCGCCGCGCCCTTAGTCGATGAAATTTACGCCGCGCCGCTCGATCTCTGGGCGCGCGAACATGGCTATACAAAGATCGAACTGAACCTCGTTGGCTTCTGACACGCGTAGCGCGCAAAGTTCTCGCACATTTAAGACAATAATCTTCCACCCTCATCGTGTCGATCTTGCGTTGACTTTACTCTCACATACGCCGTAGTCTTCTCCCTACAACCCCCTGATAAGTCGGAACCCCCTGCACAGAGCCTTGTCTCAGTTTCTCGAAGAACTGGGCCCCTCGCTTTAACGCCTGGAGCCGGAGGTGCTGTTGTATGGATGTCTCCAGAAGGATCTTCATCAAGACAACGTTGATTGGAGGCGCTGGTGTAAGTGTATTTGGCTTCCGTCTGGCGCCGGTGTACGCCCAAACACAGGGGCTGAAGATTGAGCGTACAACCGAGACGCGCAGCACGTGTCCCTATTGCTCGGTAAGCTGCGGCG
Source organism: Pyrinomonadaceae bacterium (assembly GCA_036276375.1). Lineage (GTDB taxonomy): Bacteria > Acidobacteriota > Blastocatellia > Pyrinomonadales > Pyrinomonadaceae > PSRF01. Next base: position 4,498 of record DASUOZ010000549.1, read on the forward strand.
TGATCATTCACACCCTCGGCGATAAGGCAAAGAACGCCGTACCACAAGTCGTTCACGTCGAAGGCGATCCTGATCACCCGATCAATCGCGGCACCCTGTGTCCCAAAGGTGCTTCGCTCGAGCAGGAAATCGTTAATGACCGCCGCTTGGTGAAACCGGAAGTGCGGCGTCCGGGTTCTGATCACTGGGAGGACATTTCCTGGGATCAGGCGATCGAGGAGATCGCTCGCTGGACCAAGAAAACGCGCGACGCCACGTTCATCGAGAAAGACCAGGCTGGATACACGGTCAATCGGTTGGAAACAATCGGTTGGATCGGCGGCTGCACTGACACCAATGAACTGAATTTTCTAGCCGTTAAAACTATGCGCAGCATGGGGCTCTGCTATTTAGAAACGCAGGCCCGAGTTTGACACGGTCCGACGGTCTCCAGTTTGGGGCCCACCTTCGGACGCGGCGCAATGACAAACGGCTGGATCGACATGAAGAATACCGACATGATGTTGATCATGGGCGGTAATCCGGCCGAAAACCACCCGTGTGGTTTCAAGTGGCCGGTCGAGGCGAAGCTGCAACGCAACGCCAAAATGATCGTCGTCGATCCGCGCTTCACGCGCACGGCAACTCAGGCCGATCTCTTCTTACAAATTCGTGCCGGTACCGACATCGCCTTCCTCGGCGGACTGATCAACTACGCGATCCAAAACAACCGTCTCGCCAAAGACTACCTGATCAACTACACCAATGCGGCGTTCATCGTTAAGGAAGGTTTCAAGCTTCCCGAAGACGGACTGTTTTCAGGTTTTGACGGTCAGACCTACGAGAAGGAGACGTGGAATTACGAAGCAGGCGGCAATGTTGGTCCAGTAACACAACAGACGACCGCCGGATCATCGACAACAACATCGAGTCAGGCGACGGGCACCGAGCCGGCGAGGAGTTACGAGCGCAGAAGCGAGCCCGTCAGTTCACAACCTTCGACTCCGCAACAGGGCGGCCAGGCGATGGGCCAGGGTCATCAGGCCGCTGGTGGACCGGGCGCGGCCGCCCAAGGTGGACAGAAGCCTCCGCCGATGCTGCCGCCAAACACCGCTTACGATCTTTCATTGCAACATCCGCGTTCAGTTTTTCAACTGTTGAAACAACAGTATTCGCGCTACACGCCGGAAATGGTCGAGCGCATCACGGGCATCCCGAGGGACCAATTCATCAAAGCCGCCGACCTGTTCACGTCCATCCGTAAAGACGGCGACACGAAGAAAGTGGGAACCGTCATCTACGCAGTGGGTTGGACGCAACATACGTCCGGAACTCAGATGATCCGCACGGCTGCGATCCTGCAACTGATCCTCGGCAACGTGGGAAGAGCCGGTGGTGGTATGAATGCTTTGCGTGGCCACTCAAACATTCAGGGCGCTACGGACATGGGCGGCGTGTTCGACATTTTCCCCGGCTACCTCAAGATTCCGGAGCCGTCGGATATCGATCTCGCGACTTTCAATAAACGCACGACGCCGACTCCCTCGAAGCCCAACGAGTGGGACTCGTACAACTACTGGTCCAATACACCGAAGTTTATGGTGTCATTCCTGAAGACTCTCTTCGGCGAATCCGCAACGAAGGAAAACGACTTCAACTATCACTACCTGCCCAAGATCGACCGCAAATTCTCCTGGACAGAGATGTGGGACGAGATGTATGCGGGGAAGGTTAAGGGCCTGTTTGCCTTTGGCATGAATGGGGTGGCGATTGGTCCGAACTCACACAAGAACATCGAAGCATTAAAGAAAGCGGACTTTCTCGTTGTTTGCGAACTCTTTCCGGAAGAGACGGCGGAGTTTTGGCGAGCGCCCGGCACAACGCCCGAGCAGATGAAGAACATCAACACGACCGTTTATCGTTTGCCGGGGGCGGGTTTTGCTGAGAAGGACGGCACGTTCGTCAACTCCGCGCGGTGGCTGCAATGGAAGTATGTGGCAGTGCCTCCGCCGGGCAAGGCGAAAGTCGATCAGGAAATCCTCGCGCGCATCTTTCTGAAGATTCGGGAGCTTTACCAAAAAGAAGGGGGCAGTTTTCCGGATCCGATCATCAATCTTGCGTGGTCATATACGACTCCGCTCAATCCCTCGTTATCCGACGTCGCAAAAGAGATCAACGGCAAGGCGCTTGCTGATCTAACCGATCCGCTCCAGCCGGGTGTGACAATCAAAGCGGGACAGCAGCTTCCCGGATTTGGCTGGTGTAGAGACGACGGGACGACCGCCTGTGGCAACTGGCTCTATTCCGGTTCATGGACCGAAGCGGGACCGCAAACGCAACGACGAGGCACCGACGATCCGTCCGGTCTCGGAATTTATCCGAACTGGGCCTGGTCGTGGCCTGCCAATCGCCGCGTCATGTACAACCGCGCGTCGTGCGATCTCGAAGGAAAACCATGGGACAACGAGCGACGCCAGGTTTGGTGGAATGAAGCGCAACAGAAATGGATGGGCAACGACGTGCCCGATTTCAAAGCCGATTCGAAACCTTCGGATCACATGGGTCCATTCATCATGAATCCCGAAGGCGTCGGTCGTCTCTTTGGGCCACTCGCGGCGTTTGCTGACGGTCCGTTTCCGGAGCACTACGAACCGGTTGAAAGCCCGATCGCCAATCCGCTGCACCCACAACAATCGAACAATCCGGTCGCGAAGACATTCACTTCCGATCTCGACAAACTCGGCACGCCCGATCAGGGTTTCGACGTCGTCTGCACTACGTATCGCCTGACCGAGCACTATCACTATTGGACCAAGAACAATCCGATGAACGTCGAGCTTGTGCCCGAACCGTTCGTCGAAGTGCCCGCGCAACTGGCGGACGACATGGGCATCACCGGCGGCGAAAAAGTGAAAGTCACGAGCGCTCGCGGTGAGTACATAGCGAAGGCGATGGTCACGAGGCGAATTAAGCCGATGATGATCGACGGCAAGAAGACGTATCAGATCGGCATCCCGATTCACTGGGGCTATCGTGGTATTGCCGAAGATGAAGGGAAGACGTCGCGGATGACGGCGAACCAACTCTCGCCGGCGGCGATCGATCCGAACGCTTACACGCCGGAGTTCAAAGGGTTCCTGGTGAAGATCGAAAAGGCATAAGACGATGGCTAACCCACGCACATTTCAGATTCAGGAAATCTCGGCGCATCCTGGTCCGGTGCCGGGCCAGGGAACCCGCCGTGAAGAAAGTGTGTGCAAATACATCGACGTGTCGACCTGCATCGGCTGCAAAGCCTGCGAAGTCGCCTGCGTCGAATGGAACGATCATCCGTTTCGCGAGACGACCTTCAACGACACCTATCAGACGATGCCCACGACGGAGTGGAACTACTACAACCTGATCAAATTCGTTGAGGAGGAACGCGACAACAACTTGATGTGGCTGATGCGTAAAGACCAGTGCATGCACTGCGAAGATCCCGGCTGCTTGCGTGCCTGTCCCGCTGACGGAGCAATCATCAAGTACGAAAACGGCATCGTCGATTTTCAACAGGAGAACTGCATCGGCTGCGGCTACTGCATCTCAGGTTGTCCCTTCGACATTCCGAAGTTTCATCCGAACACCAAGAAGGTTTACAAGTGCACGCTTTGTTCCGATCGCGTCGGCCAGGGTCTCGAACCTGCTTGCGTCAAGGCTTGTCCAACGGGCTGTTTGAAGTTTGGCACTAAGGCGGACATGGTCCAGATCGCGGGCTTACGCGCGAAACAATTGCGCGAAGTTTCGGGTTTTGCTAATGCGGGCGTTTACGATCCGCAATCAATCGGCGGCACGCATGTGGTCTACGTGCTGCACGATATTCAGCAGCCCGAGCGCTACGGTTTGCCCGCGAATCCCATCATTCCTCCGAGCTACACGTATTGGAAGTGGCTGGCAAAACCCATCGGTCTGGGCATGGGTCTGCTGGGTATCGTTGCGGTTTTCTTCCACCGCGTTTTCTATGGACCAAAGCTGCCGCAGCCGGAACCGCCTGAAACGAGAACTGGTCCACAGGAGGAGATCGAAGCTGGTCGAAAGGAGACGGAGTGAGCGTCACAGCAAAGAAATTCGACGAGAAGGCCCGCGGCGGATTTGCCAGACTTGGTACGACCCGGATTCATCGCGGCGAATTGTTGCGACATCCCGTCTACACGCGTTTCCTGCACTGGTCCGTGGCAATCTTCTTTGTGCTCTCGCTGCTTACCGGGTTTGCCATCTACTCGCCGTGGCTCTTTCACTGGATCGCACCGCTGTTCGGCGGTGGCCCACGAACGCGCGCACTTCACCCGTGGTTTGGCTTGCTCTTCGAGGTCTTCTTTCTGTTTCAGTTTATAAACTGGTTTGCTCCTATGGCGTGGGGTGAAGCCGATCGACGATGGATCGGAAGAATGCGCCAGTACGTGACGAATGCGAATCCGGTCGAACCGGACGACGTCGGATTTTTCAACGCGGGTCAGAAGCTTTACTTTTGGGCCATCGCAGTGTGCGGCGTCTTGTTTCTGATCACGGGATTGTTCCTGTGGTTTGACGATCTGACGGCGCGTTGGCTCGTGGCGGTGAGCTACGTGATCCACGATATCGCTGCGCTGGTGATGTTGGGCGGGTTCATCATTCACGTTTACGAAGGCACCGCCCACCAACCGGGCACGTTTCATTCGATGATCGACGGCACGGTGTCGGAGAGTTGGGCCTGGACACATCACCCCGGCTGGTTTCGCGCCGCAACCGGACGCGATCCTCGCGAAGCCTACGAACGCGAGAAAAGGGAACAAGCTGAGCCCTAAACAATCCCCCTAAACAACACAACGGGCTCCCTGTGATCTTTGTCACTTCAGAAAGGGGCTGATCATGCGTGTGTATCTACGTCTTACTTTGCTTGTGCTTGTTGGTTTAGGAAGTGCGCCGGCTGTTTTCTCACAAAGCACTGACACAACCGATCCTCTTGTCCGGGTGCTGCAAACCAAAGGGATCCTGACGGAAACCGAAGCGCGTGCGATCACGGCGAATGCTTCACCGGCGGAACAAAGAGATCGGCTCGCCGCGCTCTTGCGCGACAAAGGCGTGATTTCAACCACGGAATTCGAATCCGTCCGCGGACCGTCAGCCTCAGCCGAGGTAAAGACGATGACGGCGGATTACAAGCCGAGCTCTCCGGCCCCGGCGGCTGCACCCGAACCGCAACCGACACCCGCTGTGATCGCCGCGGTTGCGCCGGTTCGTTTACAGGGGATCGACGTACCGAAACGAGAAGGACTGATTCCCGATATCAAATTGGGCAGCGGCGCGCGGCTCAAGCTTTACGGCATCTTCAAGACCAGCATCATTCACGATTCATCATCGCCGCAGGGCAATGATTTTCCGTTACCGCTCCTGGCGCAAGACACAGGCCCGAACGGCTCACCGGAATTTCACGTGCGCGCGCGCGGACTACGTCTCGGCGCAAACTTCGAATGGATAGATCCGATGCCGAAGACGACCCTAACCGGAAAGATCGAGTTTGACTTCGAGGGCGATTTCCCGCGCGTCAACAACCGCAACATCACTTCGATCCGCTCGAGCCAACCGTCGTTACGTCTGGCGTGGGTCAGAATCGATCGGCGCTTTAGTGACAGCAACAGCGTCTTCCTCCTTTTTGGACAGGACTGGTCGCCGTTCGTCTCTTCGACTGTGCCCAACACGGTCGAACACACAAACTTCGGTGGCGTTGGTTTTGGCGCGGCGTACACACGCATTCCGCAGGCGAAGTTTGGTTTCAATCACAAATTCGGCGGCTCGCGAGATTTCCAAATCCAACCGGAGATCGCGATCGTGTTGCCGGCTTTTGGAAACCTGCCCGGTGACGTCGCGAACCAGTTGGCTTTCGGTGAACGACAAGGCGCGGATTCACAGCAGCCGGGAGTTCAGGGTCGCGCAGTGCTGCAATGGCAGCTTGATAAGTCGCCAAACGTCGCGCCGGCGCAATTGATCTTCAGCTTCGAACATGCGCGGCGCACCGCGATCGTCACCGCGACAAACGTGCCGGTCGCCTTCAGGCCGGCGTTTCCGAGCGGTGCGGAAGTTAGCAGCAGCAGCAAGGGATACTCAGCGGAGTTTCAGTTGCCGGCGGATTTCATCACGGTGGTGGGAAAGTATTACGCCGGTTCCGATCTGCGTTTCTATCTGGCGGGACAATTACTTTCCAACTTTAACGACACTGCCGGACTGACGAACATCGCAACTGCCGCTTCGATCGATGCGTCATCGACGGTGGCCTTCGGGCTCGACAACGGAATTGCGGTTGTCGCGCCACAGCGGCCCGTGCGGGCGCACGGCGGGTTTGTTCAACTCGGCTTTCCGTTGTCGCGCATCTTCCACGCCGATCCAAAAGGACGCAACGCGGGTTGGACCGCGTTCCTTTATTATGGTGGCGATCAAGCGGTGGCGCGTGACGCCCGACGGTTCGGCGGGCGCGGCAGCCGCAGCGATCTCTTTTCGGGCAACATTCAATACAAATGGAACCAGTGGGTGACGTTTGCATACGAGGAAGGCTATTACCGCACGCGTGCGGATCTTCGCGAAGGCCCGCTGCCGCCGTTTCGTGGCATTCCGAGTTACACGACTCACAACATCAGGTCTGAGTTCGCAGCGATCTTTACGTTTTAAGCTTATGAAATACGAAGACAGTGCTATCCAAGACACGGACGTTCCGCTAGCTTCCGCACGCATGTTTCAGCATCTCGTGAAGACTTATGCGAGCGAGGCAAACAAGCTGAATTCCGTCTGGCGTGAATTCGCAACAGAGGATCTCTCTTTCAAACCACACCCGCGTTCGAGTAGCGTGGGCGAGATCATCGAGCACGAGCTTTTGTCGGAGCGGCGGTTCTTTGGCGAGTTTCTGGGCTTGCCGGAAGTGCCGGCGAACGAAGTCCTGCCGCCGGACCGCACTCCGCAGGCGTTTGCCGCACGAATGGTTGAGCTCTCGCGCGCACGTTTGCAGTTTCTCGCCAGGCAGGACGAGAACTGGTGGCTGACGGTTGTTCCTTTCTTCGACGTCGAGCGCGAACGCATCTGGATCTTCTGGCGCCGCGTGTTGCATACCGCGCATCATCGCGCACAACTGGGCGTGTATTTGCGGCTGCTGAATAAGAGCGTGCCGTCGATCTACGGTCCAACTGCCGACGTTCGTTGGGAGGGCGCCGATCCGACCCGCAGCGTAGCCGCCGCGAGCAGGAAGTGACTCTTTCGTGTTTGCCGGTTGATCAAGACAGACCGATCGTAATAGATTGCCACCGCTTAAGGAGGGGATCAGTCGTGTCACTTCTCAACGAATCACGCGTAAACAGGAGTTGCCGGGTGTTGTCGCTGATTACGATCCTGGCGATCTCACTGGCTTCATCTGTCCAGGCGCAAGTACCAAAACCACCGCCTTCGAGAGTCGACAACTTGCGTGAAACGATTCACGGCGTCGAGATCGTCGATCCGTATCGCTGGCTTGAAGAGCAGGACAGCCCCGAAACACGAGCGTGGATCGATGCGCAAAACAAGTACACCCATTCGCTGCTCGACGGGCTTCCGGCGCGACCAATGATCCAAAAGCGATTGTCCGAGTTGCTGCGTGTCGACACGGTGAGCTCGCCGTTTCAGCAGGATGGACGTTACTTCCTATTCAAGAAGCGCGCCGCGGATGATCTGTCGATTCTTTATGTTCGCCAGGGGCTCAACGGCAAGGACGAAGTCCTCATCGATCCGCACACACTCAGCCCCGATCACACGACGGACATCAGCCTGCTTGATGCATCGGGCGGCGGGAAGTTGATCGTTTACAGCGTTCGTCGCGGAGGTCAGGACGAGACTGAACTGCACGTGATGGACGTCGATAAACGCAAGGACGTCGAGCAACTGCCGAACGCGCTTTATCGTGGCGTCTCGATGAAGAAAGATGGCAGCGGCTTTTATTACAACCTCCAGCGGAGAGACACCGGCATACGCGTCTTCTACCACGCGATCGGCACGGACCAGTCGAAGGATGTGGAGGTATTCGGCAAAGGTTACGGGCCTGACAAGTGGATTGGCGGAGCTGTCTCAGAGGACGGGAAGTATTTGCTGTTTGCAGTTTCGCATGGTTGGGCCAGAAATGAAGTCTACGTGCAAAAGCTGGCGGGTGGTCCGGTGCAAACAATCGTCAACGACATCCCTGCGCATTTCAATGCGTGGTTTGCCGGCGATCGGCTCGTTATGCAAACGGATTGGCAGGCGCCGAATCAGCGCATCGTGCTGGTGGATCTGAATGATCCTGCGCGCGAGAAGTGGCGGACGATCGTTCCGGAAGGCCGCGACGCAATCGCCGGTTTCTCGCTCGTGGGCGGCAAGTTGTTTGTGAGCTACCTGCATAACGTCACTTCACAAATAAAGATCTTCGACCTGGAGGGAAAGTCGTTGGGCGAAGTCGCGCTTCCGGGTCTCGGGTCGGCGAGTGGTCTCGCGGGACGCTGGAATAGTAACGAAGCGTTCTTCAGCTTCCGCTCGTTTGTGACACCTCAGACGATCTATCGTTACGACGCCCAAACCGGGAAGACAGAGCTTTGGGCGCGGCCTGACGTGCCGTTCAAATCCGATGATTTCGAGGTGCGGCAAGTCTGGTACACGTCAAAGGACGGAACCAAAGTGCCGATGTTTCTGGTCCATAAGAAAGGACTGCAACCCGATGGGAAACTGCCGGTGCTGTTGTATGGATATGGCGGCTTCAACGTGAGTCAGACACCGCGGTTCAGTTCATCGGCCGCCATTTGGGTCGAGCAGGGCGGAGTGTACGCACTGGCGAACCTTCGCGGTGGTGGAGAGTTTGGCGAGGCGTGGCACAAAGCCGGCATGCTCGATAAGAAGCAGAACGTGTTTGACGACTTCATCGGCGCTGCCGAGTGGCTGATCAAAAACAAATATACAAATCCGTCGCGGTTGGCGATTCAAGGGGGCAGCAACGGTGGTCTGCTGGTCGGTGCGGCGCTCACGCAGAGACCGGAACTGTTTCAGGCGGTGCTCTGTCAGTTTCCCGATCTCGACATGATCGGCTACTACCGATTCAAGAATAACAACCCGCCCGCGCTGCTCGAGTACGGAAATGCTTCCGACCCGGCGCAGTTCAAATATCTCTACGCCTACTCGCCGTATCAGAAGGTGAAGCCCGGCGAAAAGTATCCGGCAGTGCTGTTCACGACGGGCGATCAGGACACGCGTGTCCCGCCGCTGCAAGCACGCAAGATGACGGCGCGTCTCCAGGCGGCGAGCACGTCCGGCAAGCCTGTTTTGTTGCTGTACGACACGAAGGCGGGCCACGCGGGCGGCCGTCCGTTGAGCAAGATCATTGAAGACGTCTCGCTGGAGCTCGCGTTTTTGTACTGGCAATTGAATATGGGCCAGTCACAGGTCTCCGAAGGCTTTGCACAATAGCTCGAAAGGTTGAACTCCGCAGCGGTTCGCTAATTCCAGCCCGGAACGGCGTAACGCTGAAGGCGTTGGTCGGTTAGCGAACGCCTTCGGCGGTGCGATTTTTGCAAACCTGCCTCGGAGTTAGGAACAACAGACTCAACTCACGAGGCCGTGCCAGGACCACTTCGGGATTTGTAAACCGTGCGGGACATCCTCGGCGGAGTGGTGGTAACGAGACATCGTGGTGGTGGTGGTCCACGCGAAGTAATCGTGCAGCACGCGCCGGAGCTGTTCGTCGTGCGCGAGACCCGCATCTTCCAGCGCCTGATCGAAACAAGTGATCGCCCGCTGGTCCATTTCCTCATGCGGGCCGTTGCCGCTATGAATCCTTACAACGGAGGTTTCATCACCATACTGGTCGGAGTACAGTGTGGGCCCACCGAGCGCTTCCGCCCAGTATGCCGCGAGGCGTGCGGTGTGCTCCGGGTGGTATCCGTGGCTGAACGCATGACTAACGACTTCATCCTCCAGCACGCGTTGGTGCCACGCACCGGCCAACTTCAGTATCCCATCCCAACCACCCGCGGCTTCGTAGACAGTTTGCATGGTCAGGATCTTATTTCACCCCACAGTCAGAGGGAAGCCATAAGAACAAAATTTTCTCGCAGCCCTGTAGAATTCCGCTCTCGCCGTTCGTCGTGATTGTGAAGGCAGGGCAACGAGCTCGACTGAATACCATTTTAGGAGACGACATGCCGCAATATCTCGTTATTGGTTACCTACCCGACAACTTTGACCCGTCCGCACAGGACGAAGCAATGGTCCGCGATATCCATGCGCTCAACAAGGAAATGATCGCTGCAGGCGTCAGGAAGTTCGCTTGCGGACTGGGCAAGACAGTGTCACTTCGGCCGCAGCCCGACGGTGATGTGATCTTCACCGATGGGCCGTACCTGGAGACGAAGGAACAGGTGGGCGGTCTTTCGATACTGGAAACCGCAGATCTTGACGAAGCGCTGGCGTGGGCGCGCAAGGGCGCTAAAGCGTGCCGTACGCCAGTCGAGGTGCGAGAGATTTTCTTCGTGCCTGCCCCCACAGAAACCTGAGCGGCACTGGCTTTGCCCAAAAGTCGCATTCATAGCCGCAAAGAGGCACAAATCTGTTAGGAAAACCCTTGTGCTTTTTGTGCTTCTTTGTGGCAAATATGCTTTCGAGGCAAAGCTAGCGGTACTGCAGCCACCTGGTAGCGTGTTTGCCTGACGACGATTAATATGCGCTCAGGCGAACATGAGCGATATCCACAGAACGATCGAAGCCGTGTGGAAGATCGAGTCTACGCGGCTCATAGCTGCGATTGCCCGCGTCACGCGTGATATCGGCATTGCCGAGGAACTTGCCCACGACGCGCTGGTCGCCGCCCTTGAGCGATGGCCCGTTGAAGGTATCCCCGAGAATCCTGCTGCGTGGCTGATGACTGCCGCAAAGCGGCGGGCTATCGATAATCTGCGCCGCGGGCAGATGCTTGCACAAAAGCACGAACAAATTGCTCGCGAGCTTGATGGGCAACAGCAGCGGCTCGGAGAGGCGATGGACCAGGCACTGGATCAGGTGATTGACGATGACGTGCTGCGGCTGATCTTTACCGCCTGCCATCCCATACTCGCAGTTGAAGGACGCGTCGCGCTTACGTTGCGTTTGATCTGCGGCCTCACCACGGCGGAGATCGCGCGGGCCTTTCTTGTACCTGAGAAAACGATAGGACAGCGGATCTTTCGCGCCAAGAAGACTCTCTCGGAAGCTCACGTGCGCTTTGAGACGCCGCGCGGCGACGAGTTGCGCCGCCGCGTGAAGTCAGTACTTTCCGTTGTCTACCTAACCTTCAACGAGGGGCATACCGCGAGCTCGGGAGAGGAGTGGATGCGGGCTGCACTCTGCGAGGAGGCGTTGCGGCTCGGACGCATGCTGGTGCAACTGCTGCCCGGCGAATCTGAAGTTCACGCACTTCTGGCCCTGATGGAACTCAATGCGTCGCGCACCGCGGCTCGCCGTGGAAGCAACGGTGAGGCGATCTTGCTGCCGGATCAGGATCGATCGTTGTGGGACGACGCGCAGATTCAGCGAGGAATGTTCGCGCTCGAACATGCGCAACGACTCGGTGGCGGCACCGGATACTATGCTTTGCAGGCCGCGATTGCCGCCTGTCACATGCGAGCGCGCACCGCTGAAGAGACTGACTGGCAACGGATCGTTCTTCTCTACGACGCTCTGATGCAAACCGCGCCATCTCCCATCGTGGCGCTGAATCGAGCAGTCGCTGTGAGTATGGCGCAGGGCCCGGCCGCCGGACTTGACGCACTCGAGGCGCTCGATGCCCCTGATAACATCGCCACGCGCGCAACTGACTCTGCCCTTGCAGGCTATCATCTGCTTCACAGTGTTCGCGGAGACCTGCTGATGAAAACGGGCAACTTCCCTGAGGCGCGTAACGAAATCGAGCGCGCAATCACAATGACGAAAAATCTGCGGGAGCAGGAATTGCTGACGG
>DASUOZ010000550.1:0-2546 GCA_036276375.1 Pyrinomonadaceae bacterium
CACGTTCACGTTGTCAGTAAACTGAAAACGCGTTTCCGTGCGAAGCACCGGCGAGAACAACTCGCGACCGATGAAGGCGGTGCCCGAGATATTGAAAGCAACTGCGTCGCCGTTTTGCGATTTAAACGTCGCGCGACGTTCACCGAAGTTGAAACGGGCTTCGTTAACAATTGTGTTCGAGAGCGTGGACGTCAGCGTGGTAACGGCGGAGAAGTCGCGCAGTTTCTGAATGCCGGTGCGCGAGAAATCGTTCTGACCCAGCGACTGATTTTGCGACTCGACCTGAATGCCCGTGATCTCGCTCGGGTTGTAACCGAAGCGGAAGCTGAACTGGTGCTTCGAAGTGATCAGATGATCCAGACGAAACGAGTTGAACGTGGTGCGATCGGTGATCGGAAAGATTGGCTGAAGATTATTCAACGGCCGGAAAGCAATTGGTTGGCCGAGGCTGTTAGTCGTTGACAGTGGAACTGGTGCACCCGTCAGGAAGAACCTGTTGCCGATTGGCGTTCCCGGCGTGAATGGCGCCGAAGTCGCGAGTAACGGATTAGAACCGGTCAATGCGGTGTTGCCACCACCCGAGGCCAGATAGGCGTAAGCGATACCGAGTTGCGCTGCTGAACCGCCCAAGCCGAGCAGCGTGTTGATGTACGTTGCCTGTGCAGGCGTAATGTTTCTGAGAGTCTGCACCGGAAAACCCGGGGCAAGCGGCGGCAACGTGACTGAACCAGTCAACCCCTGCGCTACGTTGCTGGTAAAGAAGCCCGATTCATTGCGCCGGCGTTGTTCAAACGCAAAGAAGAAGAACGTGCGATCCCGGTCTAGTGGACCACCGAGCGTGAAACCATACTGCGTGCGCGTGAATGGCGGATCCTCGATCGGCGCGAATGCGTTGCGCGCCTGAAAACTCCGGTGCCGCAAAAAGCCAAATATATTTCCGTGAAGCTCGTTTGTGCCCGACTTCGTCACCACGTTCACGACGCCGCCCGCCGAGCGGCCAAACTCCGGCGCGAACGAATTAGTTACAACCTGAAACTCCTGCACCGCTTCCTGACTCACCGTGCTGCGCGACGCGTTCACCGAGTTGTCAGTGTTATCGGCACCGTCGACCTGCACAAGGTTCGAACGTCCGCGCTGTCCGCCGAAGTTCAAACCGGTTGTCGGCGCTGGTCCAATCGGACGGCCGTTGTCGCGACCGACCGTCGAAGTGGTCAACGCGAACGACAGATAGTTACGCTCATTGATCGGCAGGTTGTTGATTCTCTGCTGGTCGATCGTTGTGGCGACAGCCGTCTTCGAAGTTTCGACAACGTCCGCGGTCGCTTCGGAGATGGTGACGCTTTCAGTGATCTGTCCCGTCTCGAGCGTTACGTCGATGTCAGCAGCCTGACCCACCGTGACCGTCACTTTTGTCAGCACCGCCTTTTTGAAGTTCGGTGCTTCGACGGTGATTTCGTAATCACCAGGCGTGACGTTTATGATTCGATAGAAACCGTCATCGTTCGTTGTGGTGTTACGCGAGACGTTCGTAGCGGGATTGCGCGCCGTAACGCTGGCGTTCGGCACCACCGCACCCGCCGCGTCTCGGACGGTACCTTGCAGGTCGGCGGCGTTCGACTGCGCCTGTCCCAAAGCTGCGCTTGTAGCTGTCAACAAGATCGCTAGCAGAGAGATCAGTTGAAATGATCCGGAAAGCCAGGACTTCAACGATACAAACATCGTCATGTTCTCCTTAACTAGTTTCGCGGCTCTGGAAAATACGCTTCTTTGTTACTTCGCTTTACCCTGGGACGGGAGTGACAGAGAGACATTACTGCCCCGCCTTTTTACTCTAAAAAGCGTCAACGTGGCAAGCAGTTCTAATTCTCGGATCATTTAGACGGAGCGATGGTTAGCGGCAGCAGAACGAGTGGCGCGAGCGACTCGATTTCGAAGACACTCGCTCGCGCCGAAGATTGTCACGCCCCATTCTGTCAGGCGCGGGCGAAAAGCCGCGTGGCGTAGCAGACTGCAAATGCGTAAACGTGAGTAAAACGTGTCGTTGTAAGCACTTGTATAGTCAGCAGCGAGGGCGACGTTTGCCAGATTATGCCGGTGACGAACAATCACCTCCGCGGCGAGTTCGCCACTTTCGAGCGCCATCAGCATGCCGCTTCCGGTAAAAGGATCGATGAAAGCGGCCGCGTCGCCAATTGCCAGCAGTCCGTTCGCCGGCGCGGGACTTTGCCGGCCGAAACTCTCCCACGACGCACTCAACCATTCCGAACTCGTCACCGCCGCAATGAGCGTGTAAGCAGCGCGCGGGTTCTTCATCACCATTTCCCGCAACACGCGGTCGGGATCGGAGTTGCAATGCTTGACCTGTTCCGCACTGATGATGAAACACAGATTGCTCTCGCCCGCCTCGATGCTGCTCAACCCGCCATAGCCACCGCGGTAGAAGTAGATCTCACAGGCGCCCGGCGCAACGCGTGTGTTTTGCAAGTGAGCTTTGAACGCGATCAAACTGAGTTTATGTTGGACTGCGTGGTTGATCTTGCGCGCTA
>DASUOZ010000551.1:0-3227 GCA_036276375.1 Pyrinomonadaceae bacterium
ACCGCGAATGATCATGTCTGACTTGCGGTCGACGATGTAATAAAAGCCGTCCGCGTCGCGATAGCCGATGTCGCCGGTGTGAAACCAGCCGTTGCGAAAGGCAGTGGTGTTTGCCGCGTCGTTCTTGTAATAGCCCTTCAGGATGTTTTCACCGCGCAGAACAATCTCTCCCAACTCGCCTTCAGAAACGTCTCGATCATCGTCGGCAACAACGCGCATTTCGTTTCCGATCGGCAGACCACACGACCCGGGCCGGCGGCGTTCGTCGGGAGGGTTGAACGTTGAACGGCACGTCGACTCCGACAAACCATACCCCTCGACGACCAAACAGTTGAATGTCTCTTCGAAGCGTTTCAAGACTTCCGCGGGCACCGGGGCCGAGCCACACATTGCAAAACGTAACTGGTCCGTTTTTAACCCGGCGGGCACGCCGTCAGGATACGTGCTCAACAGCATCGACAACATCGTCGCCACCGATCCAAACGAAGTGATCTGATAATCGGAGATGATGTGCCAAAACCGCGACGCCGAAAACTTCGGACTTACAACCGTCGAGCCGCCGGCGTAAAGCGCGGACATTGTCGTCGCTGACACAGCGTTCATGTGAAACAACGGCATCACGGTCAGCAGTCGATCATGTTCTGTAAACCCGAGCCACGTGCTGATCTGCCGGGCGTTCGCGATCACGTTGCCGTGCGTCAGCAAACACCCCTTTGGCTTCCCCGTCGTCCCAGAGGTATAAATGATGATGGCTTCGTCTTGTAGATCAATCTCTGCCCTTTTATCTTCCTTAAATCCCTCCCCTGCTTGTCGTTCGCTGTCAAAAACCTTAACCGGAACGCGACTCCCCTCCACCTTCGCTAAAAACTCCGAGTTGACCAGCAGCAACTTCGACTCAGAATTCGAAACTACGTATTCAATCTCCTGCGTCTTAAGATGTCCGTTCACCGGTCCAGCCAGCGCGCCAAGCCGCCAGCACGCAAAATACGCGACGATGTATTCGACACTGTTCGGCAACAGCAGACTCACCACGTCGCCCTTGCCGATGCCGTGCGCGGCGAGCATTCCGGCCGCACGCGCCACCGCCTGCTCGAATTCGCGATAAGTGAATTGCCGCTCGTCAGCCTCCGAAAGAAGGAAAACTTTGTCGGGCGCAGCACTGGCCCGCTGCTGAAAAAGTTCAGGGATATTCCGCGGCTCCACAGTCATGCAAAGTGTTATAGCACATGATATATTCCAGCACTCTTATGAATACCTACCGCAATTTTATCGACGGCAAATGGGTGGAATCGACTTCGACGCGCATCGCCTCGAACATCAACCCGTCCGACACTGACGACGTTCTGGGAACCGTGCGCCAGGCGACCCGCGACGAAGCACGCGCGGCGGTTGCAGCCGCTGCCAACGCTTTTCGCGGCTGGCGTTCAACACCCGCACCAACACGCGGGCGCCTCGTCGCGAAAGCCGCGCGGCTGCTCGAAGAGAACAAAGAAGAGGTCGCGCAATTACTGACGCGCGAAGAAGGCAAAACCATCGCGGAATCGCGCGGTGAATTGCAGCGTTCGATCAACGTCGCCGAGTTCTGCGCGGGTGAAGCCCGGCGCCTCAACGGCGAGACGATCCCTTCCGAGTTGCCGCTCAATTTCGCTTACACGATCAAACAACCGCTCGGCGTGGTCGCATGTGTGACGCCGTGGAACTTTCCCGTCGCGATTCCGGTTTGGAAGATCGCGCCCGCGCTGGTAGCCGGCAACACTGTCGTTTTCAAACCCGCATCGATCACACCCGCCACCGCGGTGCGGATCACCGAGATCTTCGAAGCTGCGGGTATTCCGCCGGGCGTGTTGAATCTGGTGCTCGGCTCGGGCTCCGAAGCAGGCGACGAGATCATCAATCACCCCGCGGTCAAAGCGATCTCGTTCACGGGATCAAACGGCGTCGGCATTCGCCTCTACGAACAGGCGTCGCGACGTGGCGCGAAGGTTCAGTGTGAAATGGGCGGCAAGAATCCCGTCGTGGTGCTGGAAGACGCGGACATGGATCTCGCGGTCGAGTCGACGGCGCAAGGCGCGTTTGGATCGTCAGGCCAACGTTGCACAGCGACCAGCCGCGCGGTGGTTGTCGATCAGATCGCTGACGAGTTTGTCGCGCGACTCGCAAAACGCGCTGACTCGATGCGTCTCGGCGCCGGTGCGGATCCGCAAACTGAGATGGGTCCGAGCGTTGACGAAAACCAGTTTAAGACCGTGTTGAGTTATATCGATATCGGCCGCGAAGACGGCGCCACGCTCGTGTGCGGCGGTTCGCGTGCTACCGGCAACGGGCTCGACAAAGGGTACTTCGTCCGTCCGACAGTTTTCGATCACGTGACTGCGGACATGCGAATCGCGCGCGAGGAGATCTTTGGACCGGTGTTGTCGGTGTTGCGCGTGCGCGATTTCGACCACGCGATGGAAGTGGCGAACGACTGCGAGTACGGCTTGTCGTCGTCGATCTTCACGAACGACGCCGCGCGCATCTTTCGTTTCGTCGATGATATTGAAACGGGTATGACGCACATCAACTCGCCGACGACCGGCGGCGAAGCACACGTTCCCTTCGGCGGGATCAAAGGCACGGGCATCGGCGATCGCGAACAGGGCTCGACCGCGCTCGATTTCTATACCGATCTGAAGGTCGTTTACGTCGACTACACCGGACGCAAACGCGAGGGCAATCTGTATTGAAATCCCTGCTGAAAATTACTTTGGCTACCGGCGTCTCACTTTTTTGCTGCCTGACCGCAGCCGCGCAAAACCGCAGCGTCTACACATCCCTCGAAGCAAAGCACTGCCGCACGATCAAGACCGAAACGACCGGCGCCGGTGACTACGAAGGCCGCTGTCGCGGCGTCGCCGGCTACTCACTAACCTTGCTCGAAGGCGACCTGCGCCAGAACATCATCGTCAACACGCCAAAGGGCGCGAAACACTCACTCGAACTGTGGGACGTCATCAGCGGCGGCTTCTCGAGTGTTGGACCAAAAGCGGAGTGGCGTATGGCGAGCAACAACGGCAAGCAATCGCCAGTCGCAGTGATCATTCGTTACAACGCGAGCGAGAACCCCGACAATCCCGACAAGCGAACCTCGTATCTCGCAGTCGCTAAAATAACTCCCACCGAGATCTGCATAACCGATAGAATCTCCCCGAGCGCAAACGCCAACACCGAAGCGCGCAGCGCCGCCG
>DASUOZ010000552.1:0-9733 GCA_036276375.1 Pyrinomonadaceae bacterium
GTCTTTGACGAGATCGACGCCGGGATCGGTGGGCGCGTCAGTGAAGCCGTCGGTATCAAGCTTAAAAAACTCTCGCAAACAAATCAGGTGTTATGTGTGACGCACCAACCACAGATCGCGCGCTTTGCCGACAACCATCTGGTCGTACAAAAAGAAGCGCTCGACGGTCGCACGTCTGTGAGCGTCAACAAACTCGATCGAGCCGGCCGGGTCGAAGAACTCGCGCGCATGCTCACCGGCGCTGAAATCACCGACAGCGCCCGCCGCCACGCACGCGAACTGCTGAAACACTAATCGGTTTTCTTAAATCCCTGCCCCACAACGAAGCGGAAGGTCGTCGCTCGTATCCAGCGGCTTGCTCTTTAGTCTCAAAGCGGAGTTGAATTAGCAGAATGAGTACAGAACCAAACAAAGTTATCTATTCGATGATCGGCGTCAGCAAGTTCTACGACAAGAAGCCGGTCCTCAAAGACATTTATCTTTCATACTTCTACGGCGCGAAGATTGGCGTCATCGGTTTGAACGGCTCGGGTAAGTCGTCACTGTTACGCATCCTCGCTGGTGTCGAAAAAGAGTTCAATGGCGAGACGGTGATCTCGCCCGGCTACACCGTCGGCTATCTCGAACAGGAACCGTTGCTTGACGACGCGCGCACCGTGCGCGAGGTCGTTCAGGAAGCCGTGCAGGAAACTGTCGAACTGCTGAAAGAGTTTGACGAGATCAACGCGAAGTTTGGCGAAGAGATGAGCGACGACGAAATGTCGGCACTGCTCGAACGCCAGGGCGAAGTGCAGGAAAAACTCGATGCGCAGGACGCTTGGGACCTCGACTCGCGACTCGAAATGGCAATGGACGCCCTGCGTTGTCCGCCGCCGGATACGCCGGTGAAAATTTTGTCAGGCGGTGAACGTCGCCGCGTAGGGTTGTGTCGTTTGCTGTTGCAAAAACCCGACATCCTGCTGTTGGACGAACCGACCAACCACCTCGATGCGGAGTCAGTCGCATGGCTCGAACATCACTTACAGAGCTACGCCGGCACGATCATCGCCGTCACGCACGACCGCTATTTTCTCGACAACGTTGCCGGTTGGATTCTGGAGCTCGATCGCGGCCAGGGCATTCCGTGGAAGGGAAACTACACCTCCTGGCTCGAACAGAAACAGGAACGGCTGCGACGTGAAGAGAAATCCGAAAGCGAGCGACAGAAAACTCTGCAACGCGAGCTCGAATGGATTCGCATGTCGCCGAAAGCTCGTCACGCCAAGGGTAAAGCGAGGGTCAACTCCTACGAAGACCTTCTGCAACAGGAAACCGAGAAGCGCCGCGAAGACCTCGAGATACATATTCCCGCCGGGCCACGGCTCGGCAATGTCGTAATCGAAGCGGATCACGTGAGCAAAGCGTACGGCGAGAAGTTGCTCGTCGAAGATATGACGTTTGCCCTGCCGCCAGGCGGCATTGTCGGCGTGATTGGACCAAACGGCGCGGGAAAGACTACGCTGTTTCGCATGATCACGAACCAGGAGCAACCAGACAAGGGCACGATTCGCATTGGTGAAACGGTGGCGCTGGCGTACGTGGATCAGAGCCGCACGCTGGATCCTGACAAGACAATCTGGCAGGAGATCAGCGGCGGTGAAGACATGCTGAAGCTCGGTAACCGTGAAGTTAACTCTCGTGCTTACGTGGCGCGGTTCAATTTCGCCGGCTCGGACCAGCAGAAGAAAGTCGGCATGTTGTCAGGCGGCGAACGCAATCGCGTGCACCTCGCGAAGATGTTGAAGGAAGGCGCGAACGTGTTGCTGCTCGACGAGCCGACGAACGATCTCGACGTCAACACACTGCGAGCGCTGGAAGAGGCACTGGAAAACTTCGCCGGCTGCGCCGTGGTGATTTCACACGATCGCTGGTTTCTCGATCGCATCGCCACGCACATGCTCGCGTTCGAAGGCGACAGCAAAGTTACGTGGTTTGAAGGCAACTATTCCGAATACGAAGCCGATCGCAAAGCGCGGCTCGGCGCCGCCGCGGAGACGCCACATCGCATCAAGTACCGCCAACTGACCAGGTGAAACCCGACCCCCGACCGTTGAAATCTGCACTTTTTGCCGAAGAGAACCGCGGGCTGTTGCTCGACCTCGTCGTGTTTGTTCTCAACCTGTCCCTGATGCAGTGGCTGACTGGCTACGCTCTCGAACTGTTTAGCCTTGCGAACGATGGCGAGCCGTTGGCGCAGTTCACGCTGTTGCTTGGTTGCGTGGCGATGTGGGTTTTGCCCGCGGCCGGCGCGGTGCTGAAGCGCTGGCATTTTCATCAACGGCTAAAAGCGGACGATCGAGAGTTCGACCTGGATTCACACGTCACCGGCTGTTTGTTCAACCCGATCTTTTACTTTTGTCTGAACCTCGTTCTGATGTCAGCTATTGTCAGTGCCGGTGGTCACTTTCTGTTTGGTAGACGGCTGCTGGAGGACGGCGCGATCTTTCTCCCGCTCATTTTCGGCGGACTCTTCTGCACGATCCTGCAGACGTATCTGATCTATCGTTACTTCTCTCCGCCACAGAAACCTCCGAGGTATGAGTTCCTGGTTCAACATCAAAGCGAACTGCTGGGCGACGTCTGCATCTTCGTGAACATGGTTCTGTTCCAGATTATCTGGAACCTACTGAGTTTTGCAGGCTTGGGAGGGCCGTCGGGCGTTGCGGAGTTTATCGGGCGGTTTTTCTTCCTGAGCTTCCTCGCGCTGCTGATCTATTTTCCGCCGCGGATGTTCTACCTCGCCGAAGACATCGATCGCGGGCGCACGTGGCTGATGATGCTGTTGGCCAACTCGCCCGTCATCGTCCGCGTGTTGATCGGTACGAAAGAGTGGCAGTAAATGCGGAGTGTTGTCGTAGAATACGCGGCATGAAAATTATCTACATCGTCTGCTCCGTCTTGATCTTCCTGTCTCCCATCGCGGCGCAACAGGAGCCGGCGCCGATCAGAAATTTCCTGCGCGTCAACAAAGACTTCTGCACCGGCGGTCAGCCACGGCTCGAACATCTCGCACAACTGAAAGCCGAGGGCGTGAAGGCGATCATCAACCTGCGGCAGCCGAGCGAGCACCGCGCGGCGGAAGAGGAAGCGAAGGCGAAAGAGCTGGGCCTGCGCTACTTCAACATTCCTGTCGCCACGGGCAATCCGAAAGACGAGCAGGCGGATGAGTTTCTAAAGATCACTGACGATCCGGAAAACCGTCCGGCGTTTATTCACTGCACCGCCGCCGTACGCGTCGGCGCCTTCTGGATGATCAGGCGCGTGCTGCGCGACAGCTGGACGCTCGAAGACGCAGAAAAGGAAGCGGAGAAAGTCGGTCTACGCGAGAATCCTCACCTGACGGAGTTTGCGCGCCAATACATCGCCAAACACCAGAGGCAACAGGGAGCATTGCCGGCACAACCGCTGCGGTTCGGCGTTTTCACCGCGCGTTTCGATCCCGCCGGCACGTTTACGGTCGAAGGTGATCGTTGGCCCAAGCTCGGCGGCAACTGGAAGAGTCAGGGCGCGGAGTTTGAGCTCTCCGTTTCCGCGCTCGCCAACGGAGCGGGCGGTTGTGATGGCGCGGCTAAATATCGCGCGACGTCCGACGGCAAGCACGTCACGATCGGCATGGTTTCTGACGAATGCAAAGTTCGGCAGCTTATCCTCGACGGCAGCACGTGGCTGCCGGCTGGTGAATCCGTTGCGAAGCCCGAAAGAAACTTTGTCAGAACTGCACACGCGCGCCCGTCGTCGCGTCCGAATGCGCGAGCTAACGGAAGCTGGCCGTCGTTTCGTGGTCCAAGTGCGTCGGGAATTGCTGAACACCAGAATCTTCCGGACGAGTGGAATGCCAAAACGGGTCAAAACATTCTGTGGCGCACACCGATTCCCGGCCTGTCCCATTCAAGCCCGATCGTTTGGGGCAATCGCGTTTACGTAACGAGCGCCGTGAGCAGTGATGCGAAGGCCACTTTTCGTCCCGGACTCTACGGCGACGGCGACGCGTCGAAGGATCGCTCGACACACAAGTGGATGATTTACGCGCTCGACAAACGCACCGGCAAAGTCGTTTGGGAACGCGTTGCTTTTGAGGGTGAGCCGCGCGAGAAGCGTCACATCAAAGCAACCTACGCCAACTCCACCCCCGTCACGGACGGGCGCATCGTTGTCGCGTGGTTTGGTTCGCAAGGTGTTTATGCTTACGACGTGAACGGGAAGTTTCTGTGGAAGGTCGATTTCGGCCGCATCGATCTCGGCGCTTACGACGTGCCGACGGTCGAGTGGGGCCCGGCCAGCTCGCCCATCATCTGGAAAGACCTCGTCATTCTCCAGTGCGACACGCAAGCCGATTCGTTCATCGTCGCACTCAACGCCGCCACCGGTGAGACAGTTTGGAAAACCGATCGCGATGAGATTCCGTCGTGGGGCACACCGACCGTCGTCACCACTTCCAAAGGCGAAGAACTGGTCGCGAACGCGTCCAACTACATTCGCGGTTACGATCCGCGCACCGGGAAAGAGTTGTGGCGTCTCGGCAGAAGCTCAAAGATCACCGCGCCCACGCCGATCTTCGCTGACGACATTCTCGTGGTAGCGAGCGGGCGTGGACCAGAGCGTCCGATCTTCGTGGTCAAAGCCGGAGCTCGTGGCGATCTGACGCTGCCTGATGGAAAGACGAGTAGCGACGCCGTGATCTGGAGTCGCACCGGGCGCGGCTCATACATGCCCACGCCGCTGATCTACAAAGGCGTTCTTTACGTGCTGGCGAATAACGGGACCTTCGACGCCTACAATCTCAAAACCGGCGACGAGATTTATCGACAGCGCCTGCCACTCGTCGGTAACGGTTTCAGCGCTTCACCCATCGCTGCCGACGACAAGATCTATTTACCAAACGAAGACGGCGAGATTCTGGTGATTTCGGCGGGGGAGAAGTTTACTCACGTCAAGACGAACTCAATGGGCGAGCTCCTGATGGCGACACCCGCGCTGTCGGAAGGCGTGATGTACATCCGAACCGCGCAGAGCCTCTTCGCAGTCGGCCGGAAGAAGTAGGCGACGGGCGGCTTTGCACAAAACTCGAAGATCGGATGGAGGTTGAACGCCGAGGGCGTTCGCTAATTTCAGCCCACCGTGCAAGGCCTAACGCCGAAGGCGTTCCGAGTTTTTTGTGCAAAGCTGCGACGGGCAGGAGTAACCGCTACGGTTTGACCTGCACGTTGCCGCCGCCGTGGGCGATGTCCACAAACGAGTACGACGACAGCGGGAAACTCTGACAGCCGATGATTTTGCTGGGGTTCGAGGGGATGCCGGGGTCGTCGGAACGTTCGGCGTCCGTGGCGATCCACGTCAGGGTGGCGCCGTTGTCGTCGTCGCGTTCGGCGTCCTTGGGAATCCAGCCGCTCGCCTGGTTCTGGTAAACGCCCCACGTCAGCTTGTCAGCGTTCGGTGAATTGATACCTTCGCCGTTGTCCTCGACGACGAGCAAGACGCGTTGCCCGATCGCGGCCAGCACGTTTGATTCAAAAATTTCGCCGCTCATCACCGCGCGATTGTCCGTGATCTTCAAACAATCAAAGCGCGCCCGCATGGAAATACCGGTCGCAGACGCATTCCCCGGCGCATCCGGATCGGCAACAAAAGTTGCATTCGGATCCGTGAAACTCATCTGCCCGACAATGCGGCTGTTGTTCTGTTCGCGTGCGTCGAATTCGAGAAACTTCGGTTGACCGTCTTCGAGGGCAAACTGGAATGAACCATTAGCGGATGGTCCATTACTGCCGGCGAAAGTAAGTGGCGCTAGCGCCACGCAGACAAAAAGCAAGAGGGAGGCAAAAGCAATGCTCTTCATCGCGTACTCCTTCTGGGCTCGGATTTTTAAGTAGAGGCCTTATAGCGGCTGTTGGCCGCGAAGTCAATTCTGTGCTAGGAATTCGCTATGTTCAGCTTATTGTTTTTGGCACTTTTAGTATTTACTCCCCAGGGCGGCAATATTAAGGGCAAGGTAGTTGCGGACATTCCCGATCAGCGCCGGCCGCTGCCGGGGGTCGTGGTTAATCTCGCGAGCGAACGCCTGCGCGACCAGAAATTACAGACCATCACCAATCAGGAAGGCGAGTTTGTCTTCAACGGTCTCCTTGCGGGTGATTACGTCGTCTCTGTCGAGTACTCCGGTTTCAAAAAGTACGAACAAAAACTCAGTTTGCAAATCGACGCCACGGTCGAACACGACCTGCTGCTGCAACCGGTGCCGCTGAGTGAACAAGTCACCATCACTGACGATCGCACCGACACAGTCAGGACTGACTCAACCACGCCTTCGACCATCACGATGCAAAACCTGCGCGACGCGCCGCTGATCGATCAGAAGTTTCAGGATGCGCTGCCGCTGCTGCCCGGCGTCGTGCGCGGGCCCGACGGAAATCTCAACATTAAGGGCACGCGACCGAGTCAGAGCGGCATTCTGGTTTCGAGTTTGAACGTGACGGATCCGGTCACCGGCGCGCCCGCGATCGAGTTGCCGCTCGAAGCCGTCGACACGGTGCAGGTCCACTCGAACCCGTATTCATCGGAGTACGGCAGGTTCACGGGCGCAGTGACAACGATCGAAACACGCTCGGGCAGTAACGATTGGCGTTACCTCGTGACGGGCGTGTTGCCGCGCCCGCGCTGGCGCGACAGCTCGATCTACGGCATCGGCGCCGCGACGCCGCGGATCGCCGTCGGCGGCCCGATCAAGAAAGACAAGCTGTTCTTTTTTCAGAGTCTCGAATACCGCTTCGTGCGCACGAACGTTGAGAGTCTCGAAAGATTGAACGAGCGCCAGCGCGACATACAACGCGAGAGTTTCGATTCCTTCTCACGACTCGACTACGTCATCAACGCCAACAATCGTCTCACCGGAAGTTTTTCCATCTTCCCGCAGAAGTACGACTACTTCAATCTCAACACTTTCAACCCGTCAGACACCACCGCGAACTTTCATCAACGCGGCTGGTTTCTGGCGCTCAACGAACAGGCGACGTTCAAATCCGGCGCGTTGCTGCAGTCGAGCTTCAGCGTGAAACAGTTTGACGGCGACATCTTCGGCAACAGCGCAGCGCCGTACGAAATCGCCCCCGAACGCAATTTTGGCGGCTGGTTCAACCGCCAGCATCGCGAAAGCCGGCGTTACGAATTACTCGAGGTCTATCACTTTGCGCCGCGGTCGTGGCGCGGCTCGCACGCCTTCAAAACCGGCCTGAACTTCAGTCACACTTCGTTCGCAGGCACTGATCGCAGCACGCCGGTAACGATCGCTCGCGCCGGCGGCACGCGCTATCAGTTGATCGAGTTCAGCGGGCCGGGTGTGCTCGGACGCAAGCAAAACGAGTTTTCGGCTTTTCTGCAAGACAAGTGGCAACTGAACAATCGTCTCGTGCTCGATCTCGGGCTGCGTTACGATCGCGATCAGATTGGCAAGGAAAACAACTTCGCGCCGCGTCTCGGCGTGGTCATCGCGCCGGCCGATTCCGATCGCACGATCATCCGCGGCGGCATTGGTCTGTTCTACGACAAGATTCCGCTCAACGTCGGTTCGTTTGAGCAGTATCAAAACCTCGTCGTGACTACGTTCGGCGGTAACGGGATCACCGTAGTGGATGGCCCACGCGTGTTTCAGAACACAGCGCCGGCCGATCTGAAAAATCCGTACAGTCTTGCGTGGAACTTGCAGGTGGACCATCAGGTGAGCCCGCGCTTGCTGCTGCGGCTTGGTTACGAAGAACGCAGCACGCGGCGCGATTTCGTGCTCGAACCGGTTACCGATCCGGCGACTCCAGACGAAGCGTTGCTTGTGTTACAAAACAACGGCCGATCTCGATATCGCGAGTTGCAGGCGGTGGCGCGATTTCGTTTTCAGGAAGGCCGAAACATCTACCTGTCGTACGTGCGCTCGCAAGCGCGCGGCAACCTGAACGACTTCAACACCTACTTCGGCAATCAGAAACATCCGGTGATTCGTCCCGACGAGTACGCGAGACAACCATACGACGCGCCCAACCGTTTGCTCTTCTGGGGCGACTTCGGTTTGCCGCTTGACATGGTCCTGACGCCGGTGCTCGATTGGCGCAGCGGCTTTCCGTTTTCGCTACTGAACGAGCAGCAGGATTTTGTCGGGCCGCGCAATGAGGGCGGACGTTTTCCGCAGTTGGTCACCCTCGATCTGCTCGTGATGAAAGCGCTCACGATTCCGTTTCGCGGGAAGAAGTACAAAGGACGCGCGGGCTTCACGGTCTTCAACATCACGAACCACTGGAACCCGCGCGACGTGCAGAACAATCTAGCGAGCCCGCAGTTTGGCACGTTTTTCAACAGCCCGGACCGGAGCGTGCGACTGAAATTCGAGTTTGTGAAGTACTAATCCCCTGCCCGCTGGAGTCACCAATGCGAACTCTCGTAATCATCTCGTGTATTATCAGACTTCCACTCGTTCACCACCTAAGGAGTTGAGAGAAATGAAACCTTGCCTTCTGCTCACGCTCATGCTGCTGCTCGTGTCCGTTCCGTCCGCGCCGTCTGTTTCGTCCGCGGCCAAAGACGACATCACGAAAGAACTGATCACTTCCAACGGAAAGACTCGCGCCTACTATCTCTACGTTCCTTCAACCATCGCGGCGGGTACACAAGCGCCGCTCGTCGTGACGCTGCACGGTTCCGGACGAAGCGGCAGCACACTCGTCGAAAAATGGAAAGACTACGCGAAGAAGGAAGGCATCATTCTGGCCGGACCGGACGCGACCAACTCGCAGGGCTGGTCGGCGCCGCAGGATGGTCCCGACTTCCTGCGCGATTTGATCGAGGAGTTGAAAACGAAGCACCCGATCAATCCGCGCCGCGTCTACCTGTTTGGTCACTCGGCCGGCGCCTGTTTTGCGATTCACATGTCGTTGATGGAATCGCAGTACTTCGCGGCCGCGGCCATTCACGCCGGCGCGCTCAGAAGTGAACGCGAGTTTTCCTTGATCGATCTGCCGAAACGGAAGATTCCGATCTCGATCCAGGTGGGCGACAGCGACGCGTTCTTTCCGCTCAAAGAGGTACGCGCGACCAGCAAAGCGTTGCAGGAAGCGGGTTTTCCGGTAGACATGGTCGAGATCAAGAATCACGACCATAATTATTACGGCTCCGCGCCGAAGTTTAACCAAACGGCATGGGAGTTTTTGAAAAAGCACGAACTGCTGGAAGATCCGCAGTATCAGCAGTACAGTTGGAAGTAACTTGATCGATTATGATTGAAGCGCTCAACCTGGGGCTCGTCGTTTTTCTCGTTCTGGCCAACGGTTTTTTTGTCGCATCGGAATTCGCGCTCGTCGGTGTGCGCAAGTCGCGAATCGAGACGCTGGCGAAAGGCGGCGATCGACGCGCGAAGAGATTGTTGCCGTTGCTGAACAATCTCAACGCGTACATTTCCGCAACCCAACTCGGCATCACGCTCGCGTCCCTGGCGCTCGGCTGGATTGGCGAACCGGCCATCGCACACCTGCTCGAGGTTCCGCTCCAGGGTCGCATCCCGGACGCGTTACTTCACACGATCGCCTTTGCGGTCGCCTTCAGTATCATCACGTTCCTGCACATCGTGCTCGGTGAACTCGCGCCGAAAACGCTCGCGCTCGAACTTGCGGAACGAACCGCGCTGGCCATCGCTTTTCCGCTGGAGGTCTTCTACCGC
>DASUOZ010000553.1:0-3516 GCA_036276375.1 Pyrinomonadaceae bacterium
AACGCGAGTTGATCGCGATTGCGATGGGGAACGCGGGAATCGCCACGCGTATTCTCGGACCGTCGCGTGGTGCGTATCTGACTTACGCTTCGTTGGAAGACGAAACCGCGACCGCGCCGGGTCAGGTAAACGCTCGGCAACTGCGTTCGGTTTATCGAATTGACGAGATCGATCGCGAAACGATGATCTGTGGTTTGGTCGGACTGCCGGTGATGCACTCTGTTTCCCCGCACATGCATAACGCTGCGTTTGCGTCGCAGAGCGTCAACGGAGTTTATCTGCCGTTTGAAGTGCGCGACATCGAGGCGTTTATCAGACGAATGGTCCATCGTAAAACGCGTGAGCTCGATTGGAACCTGCGCGGGCTCAGTGTCACTGCGCCGCACAAGTCGAGCGTGATGCAGTTTCTGGATTGGGTCGACCCGGACGCCAGGGAGATTGGCGCGGTGAATACGATCGTCGTCGAGGACCACGGATTACTCGGATACAACACGGACGTGCACGGCCTGATTGAGCCGTTGTTGGAGCGTGTTGGTTCACTTAACGACTTGTCGGTGGCAGTGATTGGTGCAGGTGGCGCGGCGCGCGGGGCAGTTTGGGCGCTCAAACGGGAGCAAGCGAAAGTGACGCTGTTTGCACGCGCTCCAATAAAAGCCAGATCGGTGAGCGAGGCTTTGGAGGTTCCGTGTGAGCAGTTGGAGGGCGCATTCTTTGCGGGCTACGACGTAGTGATTAATGCTACGCCCGCGAGTCCGGCGACAGCCGAGCAACTCGCCGGCGCCGGGTTGGTTTACGACCTCATCTACAATCCGATCGAAACCGACTTTCTCAAAGAAGCACGCACGGCAGGCTGCCGGACGCTCGGCGGGTTACCGATGCTCGTCGCGCAGGCGCGTCTTCAGTTTGAACTTTGGACCGGCAAAACTCCCGCCGCCGAGGTCATGCACGACGCAGCCGCAGCCGCTCTCGGCGCGTGATCGTTCCTGTTATACTGAAGCCGCAGTGGACGACCGCTACAGCAGACAAATCCTATTCAACGGCATTGGAGAAGAAGGACAGCGCAAACTCCTCGCAGCGCGAGTTCTAATCGTGGGCTGCGGCGCGCTTGGCACCGCGCACGCCGAAACGTTGGCCCGCGCCGGCGTCGGGCACTTGCGCATCGTTGACCGCGATTTCATCGAACCTTCAAACCTGCAACGCCAGACGATGTTTACCGAAAGCGACGCCGAGAAGCGGTTGCCTAAAGCGATCGCCGCCGCGAATCACCTTCACGAGATCAACTCCGAAATCGATGTCGAGCCGCACGTCGCCGACGTCAATTATTCAAACATCGAACAGTTGATCGACGGGTGCGACGTTGTAGTAGACGGCACGGACAATTTCGCCACGCGCTATCTAATAAACGACGCTTGCGTGAAGCATGAAACGAACTGGATTTATGGTGCGGCTGTTGGTTCCTACGGCGTAACGATGACGATTCGGCCGCAACATACGGCGTGTTTGCGTTGCGTGTTTGAAGAAGCGCCACCGGCCGCGAGCGCACCCACGTGTGACACCGCTGGCGTCATCATGCCCATCATCAACGTCGTTTCCGCCGTGCAAATCTCTGAAACGCTAAAGCTGCTAACCGGCCACATCGACGATCTCCACCGCTCGCTGATGCAGTTCGACGTCTGGCGTAACGAGTGGCGGAAGATCGCTGTCGGTGGACCCAGTCCGGATTGTCGCACCTGCAGCTTGCGCGAGTATCAAACTCTTGATCCCACGTCTGAAACTGCCGCCGTGCTCTGCGGCCGCGACGCCATTCAGATCTCTCCGTCGCAACCCACCAGCATCAACCTGTCGTCGCTCGCGGAACGACTGCGTCCCTCCGGCGACGTGAAATTCAACGAATACCTGCTGCGCTTCAAAACCGGACCATTCGAACTCACGGTCTTTAAGGATGCGCGCTCGATTGTTCGCGGTACCGATCAGATCGCCACCGCCCGTTCGCTCTACGCCAAGTACATAGGAAACTGACCAAACGATGATCATCAAAAACCGAAGAAGCATCCCCGTCATCACCACCATTCTGCTCGTGCTGTTCGTTTTTATCAGTGTGCACGCCGGGCAGCCGGCGTTGTGGGAAACCAGCGGTCGCGCCGAACTGCTCAAGGGCGATGCTCGCGGCGTGTCGATCACCGATACGGGCGTTGTGATGCTCGCGCCCAGGCTCAACGAAATATTCAACACCCAGCAGACCTACGTTTGGTCCAGCGCGATCGACAACCAGGGCAACGTTTATCTCGGCACCGGCCATGACGGCAAGACCTTCAAAGTTACCGCGGGCGGCGCCGGCTCATTGCTGTTCGACGCCGCGGAGCTCGACGTGACCGCGCTCGCGATCGGACGCGACGGCGTGGTCTACGCGGGAACGTCGCCGGACGGCAAGGTCTATCGGATTGGCGCGGACGGAAAAGCAGACGTCTACTTCGATCCCGCCGACAAATACATTTGGTCTCTCGCGGTTATGTCTGACGGTTCGCTCGCCGTCGGCACTGGCGACAACGGCAAGCTCTATCGCGTGCGCAACGCAGGCGCCGCGCCGGAATCGTCTCTGCTCGTCAACACCAACCAAACACACGTGATCTCACTCGCCGTCACGCCGCAAGGCGATTTGGTCGCGGGAACAGATTCGGGCGGTCTCGTGCTGCGCGTTTCGCCGGACGGAAAAATGTTTGCGCTCTTCGACACGCAACTGCGCGAGATTCACGCGCTCGCGCCCGCTGCCGACGGTTCGATTTACGCACTCGCACTCAGCGATGCGGCCTCGACCTCGCGCGCTCCATCAACGCCGGCGGTGACGTCGGCGCAACCTTCAGAAGGCGGAACACCGACAACGTCCGTGACCATCACCGCCATCGACGAAACCGGCGCTGTGATTCCAGGCCAAGCTGGTCCAACGCGCAGTCGGAGTGACGTCTCAAACGCGCGCAGTGCCGTGTTTCGCATTCTTCCCGACGGCGCGACCGACGTCGTTTGGAGCTCTCCCACTGTTACCGCCTTTGCGATCGCACCTGCATTGCAACCCGGTAGCGTTTTGATCGGCACCGCTGACAAGGGACGAATCTATTCCGTCACTAACGATGGGCGCGACACGTTACTGCTTCAGTCTCCCGAAGGACAGATCTCTTCGCTGTTTGTGAGGAACAACCAGGTCTACGCAGCCTCGAGCAACCAGGGAAAACTCTTTCGTTTCGGCAACGAGCTCGTGAATGAAGGAACTTACGAATCGCCCGTACGCGACGCGAAGTTAACGGCTTCGTGGGGCAAGATCTGGTGGCGCGGCACGGGTGCGGTTGAAGTGCAAACACGAACCGGAAACGGTGAGCGACCGGACGCCACGTGGAGCGACTGGAGTACGCCGTATCGCGATCCGGAAGGAAACCAGATTTCGAGCCCGCGCGCTCGTTTCATTCAGTGGCGCGCGACCGTGAAATCCGCTGCGTCCTCGACGCCGGCGTCGATCGAAGATGT
>DASUOZ010000554.1:0-9652 GCA_036276375.1 Pyrinomonadaceae bacterium
GAGTAGACCATTTCATTGCCACTCGGCGAGAAGTCGCCTGAACCGGCGGTCGGCATCGGCAATGCTTCCGCCGGCCCACCATCGATCGAGACGGAATAAAGCCGCGCGATCGGCAGCGTCCACGAATCGCGCAAGGAACGGAAGTAGATCCGCTTGCCGTCGTTACTCCACCCAAACACCTGGTTGTCCCAACCCCAGCGCGGCGCGAGTGGCCCACGTGCCGGATAGAACGTAAGCTGGCGCGGTTCACCGCCCGAAGTGGGCACGACATAGACCTGCTCGTCGCCGTCGTATTGGCCGGTGAACGCGACCCACTTCCCGTCGGGCGAAAATTTCCCAAACAATTCAACGCCCGCATGCGAAGTCAGTCGCATCGCGTTGCCGCCCGTCGCCGGCGCAGTCCAAAGATCCCCGGCGTAAGTGAACACCACGCGGTCGCCGCGAATGTCGGGAAAGCGCAACAGCTTGGTCTGGGCATAAGCGCCGGTGGCCAGCGCGAGAACTGTAAGGGCGAGGGCAAAACTACGAATTAACAAAAGAAAACCTCCTCGAATAAGGCCAATTTACTTGCGATTCTTGAACGCGTCGTTCAGTTCAGTGTGTCTACTACTTAACACCACCGGACGACCGTCTATGAACAAATATCGTATAGAGGTACGAATTTCGAGTAGATCGCCGTCAGTCACGACTAGATTCGCCATTTTGCCGGCCTCGATAGAACCCAGGCGGTCAGCTACGTTCATGATGCGCGCCGGATTGAGCGTTACCGCTTTCAACGCGTCCTCCTTCGACAGACCGTAAGCCGCAGCCATTCCCGCATACTGCGGCAGGTTGCGCACCTCGGGTCCGCTGTCGCCGGTTGAAATAGCAAACAGAACACCCGCCTGCTGGAGTTTCGCCGGGTTCTCGAAGAGCGTGTCGTAAGGATCGTCTTCACGTACGGGCAAAGAGAACACGCCCGTCAGGATCACGGGAACGTTCTTCTCTTTCAACAGATTTGCGACCTTCCAGGCGTCGTTACCGCCGAGAATGATGGGCTTCAGTTTCATCTCTTCGGCGAACCGGATCGCGCCGCGAATCTCCGCTTCGCGTTCCGCGCGGAAGATCACCGGCTGCTCTCCGCGAACGTAGGGCACCAATGATGCAAACACCACGTTTTGATCCGGACGCGGCAACGATTTGTCTTTCGTATAGGCGTCCTGGGCACGGCCGTAAGCCTCCGCGTCGCGCAACATCTTGCGAATCTGTTCGAGCTGTCGGGCGTTTGTTTCCAACGTCTCCGTCAGGTTCACCGGCTGTTGTGGACCACCGAAGCCACCGCCACCGCCGCCGATGCGCGGGTAGTTGATCACCAACGCGGCGTGCGGCACGACCGCCATCTCTTTCGGCGCCGTGCCGAGCAGGTTGATCAGCGTGGCCTGACCCGAAATCAAACCACCGGTCGGCGCGGTTAACGTGTTCGTCACGCCTTCGACTCTCGTGACGGCAATGTGCGCGCTGTGCGGATTCACGGCGATGATGGCTTTCGCGTTGGGATTGAAATCACCGACTTCTGAAAGATCGACTGTGCCGTTCGCGCCCTGTGGCACTTCAACGAGTCCCATGTTGGTGCCCGCGTCGATCATGCCGGGATAGACCGAGAGACCGCGACCGTCGATCGTCTGCGCTCCTGCCGGAACGTTTACCGACGCGCCTACCGCTTCGATCTTGCCGTCGCGAATCACGACAGTTCCGTTTTCGATTTCCGGTCCAGTGACGGTAACGATACGCGCGTTGCGAATCGCGAACACTCCGCGCGGCGGTGTGACGCCTTGTTGAGCTGTTGGGTAACCGATCTGTTGTGCCGACACGGATGCGGCGCTCAACAACGTCACGATGGCGAGCGCTGTAAATTTTGCGACTTGAGGTCTCACGGCTGCTCCTCCTCGATCGTGTCGTCGTGTTGAGACGGGCGGCGGCGGCCTGGGGCTCGCGGCGATTGGCCCGGCGCCGCCGGTCTGTTTGGTTCCGCTTGTTCGAGCGCCGCACGCTCTTTCGCGAGCGCAGGACGGCGCGCGAGATCCTGTTGACGGTCGAAGAAAACTTCGCCGTCAACAAACGTCGTATCCACACGCGAGTAAACACTGAACGGATGCCCGTTCCAGATCGCGACGTCCGCGTCTTTGCCGACTTCGATCGATCCGACGCGTTCCTGAACGCCGAGCTGGATTGCCGGGTTGATCGTGATTAGGCGGAGCGCCTGTTCTTCAGTCAGTTCGCCCCAGTGCATTGCTTTCGCGGCTTCGATGTTCAAGCGGCGCGCGCGTTCGTCGGAATCGGAGTTCATCGAAACAACCACACCGGCGCGCGTCATGATCGCGGCGTTGTAAGGGATGGCGTCGTAGGCCTCGATCTTGTAGCTCCACGAGTCGGCGAAGATCGACGCGCCGGCGCCGTGCGCGGCGATCTCTTTCGCCACTTTGTAGCCCTCGAGCACGTGCTGGAAGGTTTTGATCTTGAAACCAAACTCGTCCGCGAGATTGATCAGCATCAGTATCTCGCTCGCGATGTAGCAGTGCGCGTGCACGTAGCGTTTGCCTTCGAGAATCTCGACGAGCGGTTCGAGTTGCAGATCCCGCCGCGGCGGCAGCAGGTTCTTGTCCTTGCCCGCGGCTGCGCGATACTCGTCCCACGCGCGTTTGTAATCACGAGCGCGCACGAACGCATCGCGAATCGTCTCTTCAACGCCCATGCGCGTGTTTGGATAACGGCGCGTCACGCCCGGCTGATTCGGCCTGCTTGACTGCTTCACGTTTTCACCGAGTGCGAACTTAATCCCCGGCATCGCGCCTGGAAACAGAAACTCGCTCGCCGGCCGGCCATACTTGATCTTCACGACTGTGTTCAAACCGCCGATCGGGTTCGCCGAGCCATGCAGCAAGTTCAACGTCGTTACGCCGCCCGCCAGCTCGCGATAGAGATCGACGTCGGTCGGGTTCAACACGTCTTCAGTGCGCACCATCGAGGTGACGGCTAGTGTGCCTTCGTTGATCGTGTCGAGCATCGAGTGTGAGTGGCAGTCGATGATGCCGGGCATGACGTATTTGCCGGTGCCGTCGATGACCCGCGCGTTCGGCGACGCGCTCAGGTTCTTGCCGACGCCGGCGATCTTGCCGTTGCGCAACAGCACGTCGGTGTTTTGCAGTGTGCCGCGCGTGACGGTGAGGACCGTCGCGTTGCGGATCAACGTTTCCTGCGGCGCTACTGTCTGAGCATGGGCCACGGATGAAACACAGACAACCACGGACAGAAGAAATAATGGTTTGGTTACTCTCATAGGTTTACCTTCGTGCTTTTTGTGCCTCTTTGTGGCTTTAGTTTGGTCGTGCTCGATTTGCTGAGAACGATCCCGGCGCCAAACCAACGACAGTGACGGTCCCGCGGATCTGGTCGCCTGTAAGCGTTCCGGTAAACGTCGCTTCTTTCGTTTGGCCTTCGATCTCGAGCGGAACGGTGAAACGCACTTCAGCCGCGGTCACCGAAGCATTCGAGATTTCGCCCGCTCCGAGCGAGCCGGAAATCGAGCCGCTCAAACGCTCGCCTTCCTGTTGCAGACTCAACGTCGCGGCCCGTTCGGCCTGACCCAGACTGATGTTCAGGTGCCACGTTCCGCTCAACACATTGCGCCCGCCTGGACCACCTGCGGCCGGACGCAAATCGACCGGACGGCCGTCGATGAACACGTGAGCGATGCGGCTGTTGCGATCGAACAAGTCTCCGCGCGTCACGGTCAGATTCGCGATCTTGCCGGCTTCGACCGAGCCGAGCTGGTTCTCAACCCCGAAAATCGTTGCGGGCGAGATCGTAAACGCACGCAACGCGTCCGTTGCCGAGAGACCGTTCTCGATCGTGCGATTCGCGTTCGCGAGCAGATCGGAAATGTTCGTCAACGAACCCGACTGAAACGCAAACCGAACTCCGGCCTTTGCAAGCTTGCCGGCCGTTTGTTGGGCCTCGACGCGGTCGCGCAACACGCGCATCGGCTCGGGATCTGCTTCGGGAATCGCGGCGGTTGTGCGCCGTGGCAAGTTGAGCGACAACAGCACCGGCACGTTCTGTTTCACCAACCGCGCGGCCACTCGATCCGATTCACGACCACCGGCAATGATCAGCCGCAGTTTGAATTCGGCCGCCAAATCGAGCGCGCGCGAGATTTCCCGTTCGCTGTTCGCCAGCATCACGACGGGCATACGGCCGTCAACCACCGGCACCAACGCCGCCAGCGATCGGTCCATTTCGGGCCGCCGCATGCCGCGCGGCGAACGTTCGTAGAGGGCGATCGAGTCGCGATACCGTTGCGCGTCGAGCATCATCTGCCGCAGGGTTGAAAACACGCCCAGCAACGAGCCCGGATAGCTTCCGCGCAGGGACGTGAACCCGACGTGCATCGCGACCGGCGAACGCACGATCATCTCCTGCGGCGTGCCACCCGCAAGATTGATCAGCGCCGACTGGCCCATCCAGATGCCTGTGCGTGGCGAAATCAGCGCCGTCGTGATGCCGGTGCTGCGCGACGCTTCGATCTCGTTGCCGCCCGGACGAATCACGTCTTCAACCATGGTTTCGGGTTGGAGACCCGGAGGCTGCGTTGAATTTGGACCACCCGGAGTGGGGCGCTGTTGCGCAGCGAAGAAGCCTCCGCCACCGCCACCACCGCCGCCGGGCGACGGCGACGGCGCTGCTTCGGGAAGCGCGAGATTGGTGTACGAATCGATCAGGCCGGGATAAACGGTCAATCCGGCGCCGTCAATGATGCGCGCGTCAGATGGCGCGCTGACGTTTGCGCCGGCGGCGGCAATCAGGCCGTTACGGATCACCACCGTGCCGCGCTCGATGGTCGGTCCGGAGACCGTGACGATGCGTGCGTTGGTGATCGCGTAGGTGTCGATCGCGCTGCGCTGGGCGCCGGCGAGTGACACGAACAGGATCGAAACGAAAGAGAGAACGACTAATGTGACAGTAAGCGGGCGGACTTTTGGCATAGGCGACCAAATCCCAATAAGTTGTTTTTGCGAAAGCAGGAAAGAGACGAGAGCTTAACGTAAGAATGGGCGGTTAGGGAAGTGCAGACGCTCGCCCGGCGCGAAACCCAGGGAAAGGGATTTGGTTTTATCCCCCCTCCGTGAGTCGCCCTTGCGGGAGACTCAGGGAAAGGGATTTGGTTTCTGATACTACCGGTTCGCGTTCCCGTTTCTGTTGCCGTTCGCGTTGGCGTTACCCGCCTGAACACGCAACTGGTTCCGTACCGATTTCACGTCCTCAACTGTCTTCACTACCTGCTCCGCCCGCGTCTTTTGCGCCGCGCTCGCAACGGTCCCTGTGAGCGTCACGACGCCATTATCGACGTCGACATTGATCGTTGAGTCACGCAGATCGTCCGCCGCAGCGAGGTCGAAACGCGTTTTCACCCACAGCCAGCCGTCGTTCAATCCAGTGCCAATAGTCCGGCCTGACTCGCGCGCCTCACGGTCATACCGCTCCTTGTCGCGTTCATACTCTTCGCGCGTCGGCGCGCGGCCCGTTTCCGCGGTGCCCGTGTTCGCGTTGACAGTTGGCGATGGACTGGCGGCGAGATTGGCATTGAGATTCGCGTTGCCGTTCGCGTTCGCATTTCTATTGTCGGTTCCGTTGCAGCCCAGCAGTACGGTCGAAAGCGCGCCTAAAACTATGAGTCCTGTAATTCTTCTCATCTCGGGAAACTCCTCCTTCGGTTGAAGCGCGCCCGTGTTGGAATCGCTCGGAAAACATACGCGCGCATGAAAACATGGCACGCCAAGCGGCCGAACGGGTCGCGAAGATCGTCGTTGAAATTAACGGGGGGTAAAAAACAAATCGCGGGACGAGGGATTGCTTAGCAAGCTTCGGGCCGCGGCAGGATTGGTGAGTGTTAGCTGCGGGTGCCGCTTGGGTGGCAGCTAAAGCCGCAAACAAGCAGGCGGAGTCACGAAGACGCCTTTACCATTTAACGGTGCCTTCTTTAGTCGTGTCGATCTCGGCGAGGTTGGGTGT
This sequence comes from Pyrinomonadaceae bacterium, assembly GCA_036276375.1. GTDB lineage: Bacteria > Acidobacteriota > Blastocatellia > Pyrinomonadales > Pyrinomonadaceae > PSRF01. The sequence continues at coordinate 6,049 of DASUOZ010000554.1, forward strand.
TTCGCCGAAAAGAAACCCTTTGATGTTGTCGAAGAGGAAGTTCTGCGCGTCCGGATTCGTGAGGTCCAGGCCGTAGTGATTGATGATTTGTGTTTGTTTTTGCAGCCAGCCACTCCAACACGGCTGACAGATCTCCGCGGCAATCCTTTGTCCCAACTCATTCGGAAACGGCGCGAACGCCAACGCCGGACGCTTCTCGCCGCAATGTGTGCATTTAATCGTGTCAGCCATGATTGTTACCCTCTCTGTGCTTCGCGGATAGCCGAAATTATAACGTCATCCTTCGGCTTGAGCAGCCCCACCGGACGCACGTCCTGATAGCGCAGGTTTCCCCCGGCGTCGATCACAAAAACCGATCGCGCCGTGCGACCGGGAATTATCGATCGCGCGCCGTACAGCCCCGACACTTTTCCGTCCGCATCGGAAAGCAAACGCAACGGCAGATCGTGATGCTCGGCAAACTTCCGATGCGATTCCACCGAGTCAGTGGAAATGCCGACGACCTCCGCACCAGTCGCCTGGTAGTCTTCCCAACGATCGCGCACCGAGCACATCTGGCGCGTACAAACCGGCGTTTCGTCTCCCGGATAAAAAAGCAACACGACAACTTTGCCGCGATGATCCGCGAGGCGCCAATCGTTTCCGCTGCCGTCCTGCAACGTGAAATCAGGCGCGGGCTCTTTAAGATTCAGTTTGTTACTCATGCGATGAGACCAGCGAGGGTCTGGAACGCTTCCTCGACTTCTTCGTCAGTGTTGAAGAAATGCGGTGAGATGCGCAAGCCGGCGCCGGGACGCCAATCAACAAACACGCGCCGCTCGCCGAGTTTTTCGGCCGCGGTTTTCGCGTCGTTTACATTGATCATTACCGAGCCGCCCCGTTTGTCTGGTTCGAGCGGCGTGTTGATGGTCCAGCGCCGCTCGCGGGCGAAGTCGATCATCCACTGCGTGCGGCGTTGCGACTCAGCGGCGATCTGTTCCATCCCGACTGACTCGATAATGTCGAGACCCGGAATCGCCGAATAGAGCGCCGGAATACTCGGCGTGCCTTGCGCAAAGCGACGCACCGAACGCGCGTAACGCATCGGCGCAGACGCAAATTCAAACGGCGCGTCATGCGCGACCCAACCCGTCAAACGCGGGCGCAGGTCCTTTTGAATCTCGGGCCGGACATACAAGTAACCACACGATGGGCCACCGCAAAGCCACTTGATCGTCCCGCCGATCAGGAAGTCGACCTTCCAGTCAGCCGCGTAAAGCGGCACGACACCCGCGGACTGGTAAACGTCCAGCAAAACAAGCGCGCCTTTCGCGTGCGCGCGCTCGACGATCGCCGGCGCGTCCACGCGGTAAGAACTGCGATACGACGTGTGGGCCAACGCCACCAGACAGGTCTCTTCGTCGATCGCGTCGAGTATCCTTTCCAGCGGCACGGAAATGCCGTCAAGCGTTTCCACCACTTCGACGTGCGCGCCCATCTCCCGCTGTGCTTCCCAGATGTATTCCATCGACGGGAAATCCAGCGCGGTAGTGACGACCTTAGTGCGACGTCCGCTTTGAAAATTGAAACAGGAGGCGACGGTCGCGAGTGCGATCGAAGCGTTCGGTTCGATCTGCACCGAGCCGGGCGAGCCGCCGAGAATGCGGGCGATACGATCGCCGACGCGCCGCGACAGTTCCCACCAACTCGTAGCCCACGCGTCTTCGCTCGTGTGATGTTCCCAGGCGTCGCAGTAGGCCAGCATCGACTCCCGCGCCGCGCGCGGCACCGGCCCGAGACTGTGACTGAGCAGATGAATGCCCGAAGCGAGTGTGGGAAATTCGTTGCGGCGCCGGTCGAACATCATTTGTAGTTCATCAGCATCCTTTCGACGCTCAGCGGATCTTTAAGCAGGCCATCGAGAACACCTTTGGCTTCGTCTCCAATCGGCGGATCGTGCCGCTCTTCGCGAATCGCGGAGAGGATTTCCGCGGCGACGTATTCCTTCGTCATCTTGGGAACGTTTGCGTTGCGACTCATGTCTGAATCGAAAGTGGTGGGCATGACGGTGATCACGCGCACACCGTCGCCGGCGAGGTGCGCGCGCAACGCCTGGCCCAACGACAGCACCGCCGCTTTGGTGGCGCAGTAAGTGCCGACCAGCGGTAGATTCACTTTCGCAAACGCAGTGGCGACGTTGACGATCATTCCCTCGCGTTGCGCCACCATGCCGGGCGCAACCGCGCGCGTCAGACGCAAAGCGCCGAGATAATTCACGGCCAGCTCGTTTTGCACGTCATCGAAATTCATGGTCACGGGGTTGCCATAACCCGCAACACCGGCGTTGTTCACGAGGATTTGGATCGGCCCCAATCGCCTTACGGCATCGACATCCGTATCGCTGGTGACGTCGAGTTGAATTGGCGTTACGCGTTCAGGAAATTCGTTTCGCAACGAGTCGCGAGCCTCGCCAGTTCTGGTTCCGGCAAACACTTCACTCGCGCCGGCGTCGAGAAACGCGCCGACAAGCGTGCGGCCGAGACCGCGCCCGGCGCCGCTGATCAATACGCGTTTGCCTTCAATCTGCATGTCAGTCGACTTTCGGCGCGGCGTTCCGTTGCCTCCGCGCGAGCTGATAAAGCACGAGCCCCACGATTCCCCAAACCAGTACGAGCTCGATACTCGTCAACGAATGCTCTTCGATCCGTTGACCCAAACTCGTCGCTCGCAAAACGTCAACGTCCTGCCGCAGTTGAATAAAAATCATCAGACCCATCGCAAGAACCGAGATCACCGCCGCGACCTGCCGCACACGCAACGGCAAGCTGCGGTCGATCTCGCTCGCCAACGCTGGGTTCCAGCGGGGGAGGAACAGAAATACCAGGCTGTGAATGAAATAAAGCACGACCAGTGCAAACACTGCAACGTTCAAAGCGAGCGAAAGCTGTCCGCTGATCAACAGAATTACGCAACACAGCAATGTCAGCGTCAAACCGCGGATCGGTGTCGCGGTCTTTTCGTTGATGACGCCAAGCCAACGCGGCGCCAACCGATCTTTCACAAACATGATCGTCAGACGCGACGGTACGAACAGCGTTCCGTTCAGCGCGGTCATGATCGCAGCGATCGCCCCAATCGTTACGAAGATCGCCGCGCCCGCCGGCAAATAGCTCGACGCCACTGCCGCCATCGGCGCGCTGCTCGTTTGCAGCTGTCCACCCGGCAAGACGCCAAACGAAACGATCGACGTGAAGACGTAGAACAGCGCCGTCACCGTAATGCCCTTAACGAGAATTCCCGGTAGACGTCGCGTGCTGTCTTTTACCTCGCCCGCGGTTTGCGCGATCGACTCGAAACCCGCGTACGCAAAAAACAGCGGCAACAAACTCGCGCCAAAACCACTCACGCCGTGGGTGAAAAACGGCATGTAGTTTTCGGATTGGATTACAAACAGACCCGGAATGATCAGCACCAGCAACGCGAGACATTTCAACGCCGACATCACGACCTGTAGGCGGCCGAACCAGCGAATGCCGATCACGTGAACCAGATAGAAAACCACCAGCGCCGCCAATGCGAGCGGCAGTTGGTACATTTCGGCGTTGATGCGGCCGCCACTCAATGC
>DASUOZ010000555.1:0-3574 GCA_036276375.1 Pyrinomonadaceae bacterium
GAAAGTGACTCACCTCAAGTACGGAGCTGAATAGTATCCACAGATTACACAGATTCTTCGTAATCTGTGGCTGGGCTTGTGGCCTAAAAAGCCGCGGTTTTGCGCGTTTAGGGATGTGTGGAGGTTTCCATGAAACATTTAGTTCTGTCCGTTTTACTGCTTTTTCCAGCTTCGGCGTTTGCGCAACACAGCCATGCTCCGGCCAAAGAACCAGCGCCGGTCGCATTGGCTCAGGGACTGGGCGATGTCAGTCTCCCCGTTACCACGAACAATCCTGAAGCGCAGAAGTTCTTTAACCAGGGGCTCGCCTACATCTACGCCTTCAATCACGACGAGGCGGTGCGTTCGTTCAAACAGGCGACCCAACTCGACCCGCAACTCGCAATGGGTTACTGGGGCATGGCGCTCGGGCTTGGCTCGAACTACAACGTGCAGGCCGATGGACCATCGCTTCTGAGCGCTTATACCAATCTCCAGAAAGCAATCGAGCTCGCGCCCAAAGCTTCCGAGCACGAGCGCGCCTACATCAACGCGCTCGCCAAACGTTATTCGTCGGATCTGAACGTCGACAAACAAAAGCTCGCCGTCGATTACAAAATCGCCATGGGCGAGCTCATGAAACGTTATCCCGACGACATGGACGCGGCCACGCTCTATGCCGAAAGCATGATGAACCTACGGCCGTGGAAACTCTGGAGTCTCGACGGCAAGCCGGCTGAAGAAACGCTCGAAATAGTTGCGGTTCTCGAAAGCGTGTTGCGCCGCAACCCGAATCACACGGGCGCCAACCATTACTACATTCACGCGGTCGAAGCCTCGAACAACGCGGAGCGCGCGTTGCCGAGCGCCGCGCGGCTCGGAAAGCTTGCGCCAAAGGCGGGCCACCTGGTCCATATGCCGTCGCACATCTACATCCGCACGGGCGATTACGCCGAAGCAGCGCAGTCGAACGTCGACGCTATCGCCGCCGATCGCGAGTACATCACGAAGACGGGCGCGCAGGGCCTGTACACGATGATGTACTACAACCACAACATTCACTTTCTCGCTTCGGCCAGCGCGCTGAAAGGACGCTATGCGGATTCGATCAAGGCGGCGCGCGAGCTCGAGACGAATGTAGCGCCGCATCTGAAGGCGATGCCGATGCTCGAGATGTTCCGGCCGTATCCCATCGTCTCGCAGGTCCGCTTCAATCGTTGGGACGACGTGCTGAAGGAGCCGAAGCCTGACGAAGCGTTGAAGATCACGACCGGCTTCTGGCACTTCGCGCGTGGCAGTGCGTATGCCGCAACGAACCAACCGGACAAAGCAGACGCTGAGTTGAAAGCGTTGCAGGCAGTGGCGAAGACAATCCCTGCCGACGCGCCGCTGGGCAACAACGTTGCCGTCAACGTGATGAAGGTTGCCGATCTCGCGCTCGCGGGGAAGATCGCGTTCGCGCGCGGCGACAAGCAGACGGCGTTTCGGCTGTTGAACGAGGCCGCCGCGGCTGAACACGCGACGAGCTACAACGAGCCGGCCGACTGGGATTTGCCCGTGGGCGAAGTGCTCGGCGGCCTGCTGCTGAGCAGTGGTGAATACGCCGCGGCCGAGAAGGCGTTTCGTGACGAGCTGAAGCGGCACCCGCGTAACGGCCGGGCGTTGTTTGGGCTCGCAGAGAGTTTGAAACAGCAGGGTAATAAGTCGTCCGCGCAGATGGTGTGGCGCGAGTTTGAAGAGGCGTGGAAGGACGCTGACACGAAGCTGACTGTGGGCGCGCTCAGCGGATTTCAAGACAAGGCTGAGAGCGGTTCCGCGGTTCACAGCGCTTCACCGGTGCAGTTTTCGAGTGTGCTGCTGAAGACCGGTGTGCGTTTGCGTTACGCGTATCAGGGCGATCCAAACGGGAGTCCCGTGATCCTGCTGCACGGCTACACCGATTCGTGGTTTTCGTTTAGCCAGATTCTGCCGCTGTTGGACCAGAAATATCGCGTCTACACGTTGGACCAGCGCGGACACGGCGAATCGGATCGTCCGGTCGGCGGTTATGCGATGCGGCAGTTTGCGGCTGACGTCGTAGCCTTCATGGACGCGATGAACATCAAGCAGGCGACGATCGTGGGCCACTCGATGGGCAGTTTTGTTGCGCAAAACGTGGCGGTGGACGCGCCGGAGCGGGTCAAACGGCTCGTTCTGGTGGCCACGGCAACCACGATTCACACAAACGATCTCGTGCGGCAACTGCAAAGCGAGATCAACGCGTTGCCCGATCCCGTGCCGCAGAAGTTTGTGCACGACTTCCAGGTCAGCACGGCTTTTCAACCCTTAGCGAACGAGTTTTTTCACACTGTGTTGGAAGAAAGCATGAAGCTGCCGGCGCACGTGTGGCGCGAAGTCATGGCGGAGATGATGTCGCCGGATGTGGGCGTGCAGTTGAAGAAGATCAAAGCGCCGACATTGGTCCTCTGGGGCGACAAGGATTTTTTTCCGCGGTCTGAACAAGACGCGCTGGTGTCGGGTATGCCTAACGCGGTGTTGAGGGTCTACAAGGATACCGGCCACGCGTTACACTGGGAACGTCCCGAGAAATTTGCGACCGATCTGAACGCGTTTTTCAATTCAGATCTTCAGGCGTTCGCCAAATAGCGTTCAGCATGAACAAGCCTTTCCATCCACAGATTACGCAGACTCTGTGTAATCTGTGGATGGCTTTACTGAGTTACTGTGAGGTTCTTGACGAAACCCCAGTCGCCGCTGGCGTTCACTTGAATATTCCCCACATTCTTCCGCGCGATGACGATGTTTGACTGGTACCACAGCGGAAACACCGGCACATCGCGGCTCACAATATCCTGAATCTGGCGATAGAGATCCTTCGCCCGCACGCGATCGAACGTATTCACGGCTTCTTCGAGCAGTTTGTCGAGCTCGGGATTACTGTAACGGCTGCGGTTGCGCGACGGCCTTGTCTGCGTGGGGATTTCCGAAGTCGCAAACAGGTCTTTGTAGAAGATCGGATCCTGGTTGCCACCGACCCACTGCGTGTAAGCGATCTGAAAATTGCCGCGACGCAGTTCATCGAAAAGCGTGTTCTGTTCCGGAGTTTGGATTTCCACCGGAATGCCGACGTCTTTTAAGTAATTCTGAATCACACCGGCATACTGTCTGCCGGCAATACTGCTGCCGGAGAGTTTGTAAACAACCGGGTTATTAAGCCGAGCTCCGGCTTCACTCAATAGCTTCTTCGCCATTGCCGGATCGTACGAGTAGGTCTGGCCGGGCGTGTAAGCCCACGACTCCTCTGGAATGATCGAATGGGCGATCTTGCCGTAACCGCGCAAGAGATTCTGAATCATGCTCTGGCGATCGATTGCATACGCGACTGCCTGACGAACTTTGACATTATCGAGCGGCGCCGACGTGGTGTTCAGGGTTAACAACACGACGTTCGAACCAGGAAACGCTTTTACCTGGAGATTCGGGTCCTCTTCGAGCCGCTTCACGGCGTCGGGTGAAAGACTCGTCGGCATCGGCGCGATGTCCACGCGTCCCGATTGCAACTCTGCCTGCAGCGCGTTCATGTCGGAGATCACGC
>DASUOZ010000556.1:0-12389 GCA_036276375.1 Pyrinomonadaceae bacterium
TTTCGACGCTGATCCAGTCGAGCACAAACTTCCGTCGCTTCGATTCCAGCGGCATCGACGACGAGCCTCATCGCCGTCTGGCCGATCGTGTTTACGGTTTGAGCGAGTGGAACGACGATAAATCGCGCCGCGGCTCGCACGACGTCGAACAGCGCGTACAGATGATTCCGGTCCGCCAGCGCGACACGCGCATGGTGGGCTGCACCGGCGACTCGCAAGTCGTAATCAGCAATCCCGATCTTGAAGATTTGATCGTTTCCGTGTTGGACGCGGTCGATTCACCGGTTGACGTGCGCACGTTGCGCAGCCTGGTGATGTCGCGTTTGCCCGTGATGGACATTTATCTCGTTCCGCTCGACGGCGACGACAGCGACAATGAAAACAACCACAGTTACGAGCCGGTGGACAAACGTGAGAACCCGGAAGAAGGATTGGTGCGCCGCGAGTCGGAACGCGAGGCAGCAGGTTTTGTCGACCAGTTTTTGACGAGTCTGAACGAAGCAGTGCGCGGCAAGGTGAAGCAATACAACCGCATCATCGGTGTGCTTTGGTATTGCTACTTGAGCCCGGATCATTCGACTCAGTTGGAAGTGGCGGCTATATTGGGCGTCTCTGATTCGTTGGTGTCTGATTATCGCCGGCGCATCGAGCAGGAGTTGCGCGCGTTGTCTTTCAGCGAGGTTGAAGAAGCAAAGCATTTTGAGCTGGCGCTGCGAGAGCACGTGAAGACGCTGGTGTTCGCGTTTGATGAAAAGGAAGTCGTAGTCTAAAAGAACAGGTTCGCAACATCCACAGGTTACGCTGATTGGTAATCGGTGTAATCTGTGGACTTTTTTTGGTATCTTGAGCGCCGAAGACGGACGCTGCCCAGAATCCGACCTTTAATGCTGCAAAAGACACGAAAAGACACGGGAATACTCGTTCGCGGATTGTTCGAAGTCCTTTTAGATCATCCGGACGGGCTTCCGGTCGATGCGGCTCTAGAAACATCACTCGCCAAACTTTCCCAAACAAAAGACGAGCGCTTATGTGAACAACTGCTGCGCGGCTGTGTTGCGCCGATGAAAGCCGGCTGGCTCGTAGTCAATGGCAACGGCTTCTCACTCTCGCCCGAAGGAAAGCTTGCTTATCAGCGCCACACCGATCCGGATGAGTTTTTGGTAACGGCCGGAAAGCAATCAATGCGCGGTTGGATATCCGTTCACTTCCCGGATTCGTACTTTTTTCTCGGCAAACTCCGCGATCAGTTTGCCTCCGAGTATCGCGTCGCACGGCGAATCGGGATCAAGAACCTGTTCGAAAAAGCGATCGGCACTCCGAATTCGTGGCAGGAAGTGTTGCCGGTTCAGTCTGCGCGCCGGATCAGTGTGCCGGATCTAAAGCTTACGGATCTTGAATCGTTTCTCAACGAATTGAAGGACGAGGGTCTCGCTTACGGCGCCGGTGGCCACGCCATTTACCTGCCGCCGGAGACCATCGAAAAGACCGCCTTTCGCGTGCTTTCGCATTACTACGCGGCCAACTCAGGGCTGAAGATCGTCAGGCATCCGGGTGGACTGTCCGATAGTGTCTACGTGTCCAAAGTTGACGGCGAGAGCCGGCTGCATGTGCGATTGATTCACAACCTGCGGCACCTGACGTTGGTGGCCAACCTGCTTTACGTAAACGACGTTGGCCCGAGGCTCCATGATCTCGTCGAGCTTGATTGCGGCGGTCATCTGTGGACGGCGTTTGTGACGGAGCACGTCGAAAACAGGGTCACGTCCCAGGCCGAGTGTGAAAAGGGAATCAACACGATTCGCGAGCTCGAACAGAAGGGACTCGTGAAGGTCATTCTGCCGCTGGGTTTTGACGATGAGGAGTTTGAGTGTCCGGATTGCAGCGGCAACGCGTTCATGACGCGCGACGGCAAGTTTCGCTACATCGATTTTCAAAACATCTCGTTAACGGCATACGGCAGGTATCTGGAGTCAGTCGCTGCGCAAGCGGCGACCGAAACACATTTCGGCGACCAGAGCATTATCCGCGGTGGTCGTTATCTTTATCAGTCGGTGCCCGGTCTGGATCGTCCCGGAAAGCGCGACATCGGAGTGCGAATGAAGGCGCTGAACGCGCTGCTGGAGAAAGCCGGTGTGTCGGTTGAGAACCGTCTCGTGCTCGACGTCGGGTGTAACGTCGGCATGATGATGGCGCAGTACCTGAAGATGGGCGCGCTGTGGTGTCACGGCTGGGACCAGGAAGTGGTTGTGCCGCACACCGAACGGTTGCTTTATGCGTTGGGTTGTACGCGCTTCTCGACGACGGGCGGATTGATCACGAAATCGATTCGTCTTCAGGACAACGTGGCGCCACACGTGAAGCCGCATCTCGAAGGCTGCGCGATCTCGTATCTCGCGATCCGCGGTCACATCGATTGGCTCGATGTGCTCTCGGAGATTCCGTGGGCATTCATGATTTACGAAGGCCACGAAGGCGAGAGCAACGAGCAGTCGCTAAAGTATCTCGAGGAATTCAACCAGCAGGTCCCCTTCCGAATCGCCGCTCAAGGCGAGTATGCTGATGGCGATAGTGAGCCGCGTACGGTGGCCATCCTGATCCGGAATTAGCTCCCCTTTGCTCGTCAAAGATGTCAAAAGTCCCGCCAGGTGATGTCAGTCAGGAGTATTTCGATACTGAACATCTGACCGACACGATCGCGAGCCGCACCGCGCGCGGCGGCGTGGTGACGATCCTCTCGCACGGTTTGAAGCTTGTGCTCAGCATCGGAGCGACGGCAGTACTCGCGCGTCTGCTGTCTCCCAACGATTACGGACTGATCGGGATGGTGGCGGTATTCACCGGTTTCGTGGCGATGTTCAAGGACGCGGGTCTTTCACTCGCAACGGTGCAACGGGCGGAAATCAACTACGAACAGATCAGCACGCTGTTCTGGGTAAACGTCACGCTGAGTATGGGAATCACGGCGGTGATGATCGTGCTGGCGCCGTTGATTGGGTGGTTTTATTCCGAACCACGTCTGGTGCTGATTACTATCGCGACGGCAGTCGGGTTCATTTTCGGCGGACTCGCCGTGCAACACGAAGCGTTGTTGAAACGGCAGATGCGTTTCTACGCGCTGAGCGTGATCGCCTTTGTGTCGATGATGGTTGGTTACGCCGTGGGGATCGCTTTGGCGTGGCGCGGCGCGGGATACTGGGCGCTCGTTTTCAGCCAACTGGCGCTGTTGGCTACGAACGCGGTGGGTGTTTGGCTCGTTTGCCGCTGGCGTCCCGGGCGGCCGCGGCGAAACACCGGCGTGCGCTCGATGCTTTCGTTTGGCGGCAACGTCACGGGCTACGCGCTGATTAACTACGTCTCGAATAACTCCGCCTACCTGCTCGTCGGCCGAATGTTTGGACCGATACCGCTGGGTCTCTACACCAAGGCAGTACAGCTTCTTAGTTTACCGACGGAGCAGATCAACGAACCGGTGGCGACGGTTTCGATTCCGGCGTTGAGCCGTCTGGTTGATTCGCCGGAGCGTTACCGGCAGGCGTATCTGCGCATCATGGAAAAGGTGATCCTGGTGACGATGCCGGCGATTGCGTTGATGATGGCCACGTCTGATTGGGTGGTGCGAATTGTACTCGGAACGCAATGGACCGACAGTGCGAAGTTGGTTGTTTTCATGGGCGTGGCGACATTGTTCCAGCCGGTGATGAGCACCGCCGGTTGGTTGTTGGTGAGTCAGGGACGAGCGCGCGACATGTTGCGGTGGTCGTTGATCAACGCGCCGATTTCGATCTTGTCGGTTGTGGTGGGTTTGCCGTGGGGCGTTTTTGGGGTGGCGTTGTCGTGGGGGTTGGCGAGAATTTTTATCGCGAATCCGTTGTTGTTTTGGTTTGTGGGCCGCAAGGGCCCGGTGCGGACGGGCGACTTTTATCGGTTACTGGCGCCGTTCACAGGGGCGTCGGTGGTTTCGTTGGCGGTGTGTTGGGCGTTCCGACGTTATGTCGTGATCGCAAACCCTGTTTTGGGGTTTGTCGTCTGTGGCGTTGTTGTCGGCCTCACGACGTTGTTTGTGCTGGCGTTGCTGCCGGCCGGCAGAAAAGCGTTGGGCGACATAAAGAATTCCATCCAGCTACTCCGTCCGGACAAGGCGAGCGTTGCCTGGCAAAAATGAGCGCAGCATTGAAACAAGTTGCGGGTCGGTCGAAGACCCTGATCATTCTGCATCGCATCGTCGATAACTGGCGGCGGCGGCGGGCGTTCCGATCGGGCCAGACAGTGAACGCCTACGGCTCGACTCACGAATTCTGGTCACTCGAAAAAAGCGTCAACTACATCAACCAGGTCTATCGCGAGTATCTGGACTATTCGGGACTCACACCGGACGCGTTTCGCGGGCGTCGCGTTCTCGAAGTCGGTCCCGGCGACAACTTCGGCGTTGCGCTCAAGTTTCTGGCTGACGGCGCGGCGAAGGTCGTCAGTCTCGACAAGTTTTATTCCGAGCGAAACGAGGAACAGCAGGCGCGGATCTATCGCGAGTTACGAAATCAGTTGAGTCCGGAACAGGCTGCGGTGTTTGACGAGACAATAAAGTTGGACGGCCCGGTGGAGTTGAATAAAAACCGCCTTCAGTACATCTACGGGCATGGGATCGAAGAGGCGGATAAGATTCTGGAGCCGGAGTCGTTTCACTTCATCGTCTCGCGCGCGGTGCTGCACAACGTTTACGACATCGAGCGCGGGTTCGAAGCGATGGACCGGTTACTTGCTCCGGGCGGCTACATGGCCCACAAAATCGACTTCAGCGACGAAAACATGTTCAGCAGCCGCGGCATGCATCCGCTCACGTTTCTGACGATTCCCGAGAGTATCTACCGGCTGATGGCCAGGGATTCCGGCAAGCCGAACCGGCGCTTGATAAACGATTACCGAGAGCTGATGCGCAAACTGGGTTACGAGGCGAAGCTGTTTGTTTCGTCGATCGTGGGCGTCGGGCCGTTGACGCCGCACAAGGTGAAGATCGAGCGCGGGGTTGATTACGGCAATGCGACGGTCTCGCTGATCGACGAGATCCGCTCAAAACTGGCGTCGCCCTACCGGCGTTTGCCCGAAGCGGACCTGGCCCCGGCCGGCATTTTCCTGGTCGCGCGGAAGGCACAAAGAGGCACAAAAGACACAAAAACAGGTTAGGTTTTCGTGGACGCTCGCCCCAGCTTTTGTGCGTTTTGTGCCTGTTTGTGGCTGGAAATGGGTGGATTTTCGTTGTTTAATGACGCTTAGTTGGCTTTCACGGGAGGCTAAACATCAGAACGGCAGAGATCATCTTCTGGATTGCAGTTGCGGCCATCGGCTACACGTACGTCGGCTACCCGCTGCTGTTGATGCTGCTGAGCAAAGTGCGCGGAAAGCCGGTGGCGCGCCGCCAGTTTGAGCCCTTCGTCACGGTCATCATCGCCGCCTACAACGAGGAGCGCGATCTCGCGCAAAAGCTCGAAAACACGCTTGCGCTCGACTATCCGAAAGACAAGCTCGAAATCCTCGTCACGTCTGACTGCTCGACCGATCGCACGGACGAGATCGTGCGCAGCTTCGCGCCGCGCGGCGTTCGTCTTCATCGGCAGCAGGAACGGCTCGGAAAGACGGCCGCGCAGAACGCAGCGGTCGAAAAGGCCACGGGCGAGGTGCTTCTATTCTCGGACGCGACGACTCATTACCGCCCGGACGTACTGCGGTTTTTGGTGCCGGCGTTTGCCGATGCGTCCGTCGGTTGTGTTACTGGAAACGTCATCTATTCGCATGACGTGAACTCGAGCGTCAGTCACGGCACACGCTCGTACTGGAATTATGAATTTCTACTGAAGAAGCACGAGAGCGCGATCACGTCGCTGATCGGCGTTTGCGGTTGCATGTACGCGGTGCGCAAGTCGGCGTACGTGCCGCTGTATCACGAAGCGTGCAGCGACTTCCTTGTGGCTACGACGATGGTGCGCCAGGGTTTGCGAGCGATTTACGAGCCCGACGCAGTTTGCGTCGAAGAACCAAACGCGAGAGCGCACAAGGAGCTCGCGGTTCGCGTGCGCATCATCGCGCAGACACTCGCGGACCTGTGGCGCAATCGCGACGTGCTGAATCCGTTCAGGAACGGTTTTTACGCGGTGCAACTGCTTTCGCACAAAGTGATGCGTTACCTCGTGCCGCTGTTTCTGATCGTGCTGCTGGTCACGTCGGCAGTGCTCGCCTTCTACAGTCTTTTCTATGCCGCCATCTTTGCCGCTCAGCTAGGTTTTTATCTGGCGGCGGCCGCCTCGGCGGTGATGGTCAGGCTCGGAATTAATTCACGTTGGTTGGCTTTGCCCCAGTATTTCGTCATCACCAATCTTGCTTGTTTGATTGCTTTGTTCAAGCTGGTGCGTGGTGAGCGTTACATCAAGTGGGAACCGGTGCGGGAACGGGCCGCGAGTGTATGAAGAACGCTATTTCAATCGATCTTGAAGACTGGTTTTGTGTGCACAACCTCGCGGGCGCGATCAAACGCGACGACTGGGACAACTGCGAACTGCGCGTGCGCGAGAGCACGGAACGTCTGTTGACGCTTTTCGAGCAACATCAAACGCGCGCGACATTCTTTGTACTTGGTTGGGTGGCGGAACGTTTGCCCGATCTGATTCGCAAAGTCGAGGCCGGCGGCCACGAGATCGGGGTCCATGGTTACAACCACCTGCTGCTGACGGAGATCACGCCGCAGGAGTTTGAAGAGGACCTGGCGAAAGCACTCGAGGCAATCGAGAAGTGTGGCGTGAAGTCGCGCCCGATCGGCTTCCGTGCGCCGTCCTTCACGGTCGTGGAAAAGACGAAACCGTGGGCGCTGCCGATTCTCGAAAAGTACAACTTCAAATACGACTCGTCAGTTTTCCCGATCGGTTTTCATCCCGATTACGGCGTGGCGAACGCGCCGTTGACGCCCTACAAGATCACGGATGGCTTGTACGAGTTTCCGATGAGTGTGGTGGAAATGTTCGGCCGCCGGTTTCCATTCGGCGGTGGCGGTTACTTTCGCCTGTTTCCCTATGCCTACACGAAGTTTTGCATGAACAAGGTGAACGGCGGCGGACGGCCAACAGTGTTCTACCTGCATCCGTGGGAAGTCGATCCGGGCCAGCCGCGAGTGAAGGATTTGTCTCTTTCGCAAAAGATTCGACACTACCGCAACTTAGATCAAACTGAGAAGAGATTCGCGAAGTTACTAAAAGATTTTGAGTTTACGACCCTGAGAGAGGTGCTTCACCTGTGATGAACGAAGAGCTGCTTGCCCAGCGAAGATATTGGAACAACGAAGCCGACGCGTTTGAGAGCATTTACACGCACCGCAAGTCGAAATTTTCGAACGTGCTCGACAGTGTGTTCCGCAAAGACATGTACGAACGGTACGTGTTTACGATTAAGAACTGCGAACCCATTCCCAACAGAACGTTTTTGGACGTCGGCTGTGGAAACGGACTCTACAGTCTCGAGCTGGCGCGTAAAGGCGCGGCGAAAGTTCTGGGCCTCGATATTTCGGAAGTGATGATCGCCCGGTGCAAGACAGCGAGCGAGAAAGAGAATCTCGACGGCCGCTGCCAGTTTATCCAGACGGACCTGCTGGAATACAAAGGCACGGAGAAGTTTGACGTCAGCTTCGGCATCGGCCTGTTTGACTACATCAGAGATCCGGTGCCGGTTTTAAGAAAAATGCGCGAGATGACTTCCGACAAAGTGATACTCGCGTTTCCCCGTTACTGGACCTGGCGCGCGCCGATTCGCAAAGTCAGACTGAATGCGCGCGGCTGCGACGTTTTCTTCTACACGAAATCACGACTTGACGACTTGCTGCGCGAGGCCGGATTTCAGCGACACGAGGTACACAAAGTCGGCAAACTGCATTGCGTGATCGCGTATCCGTAAGACGCTCCTGCCGGCCGGATTCTGCTGCATGAGAAAAAAGCCCGAAGTCGATTATGAAGGCGTCTTTCCCTCGAAGTTCTCGCGTCCTCGTGAAAGTGCACCTCCAGAGCCACCGTTAACACCAGACGTGGTTTTTACGCCGTCCGGTGCGGCGGCGATTCCTTCACACGCCGCGCCAGGCATCAGCGCTGCGTCGGTTTCCGGCGAAGCCGTTGTCGTTCCCGGCAAAGAAAAGAAACCAAAACCGAGCTTCATGGAGTTGGAAGCAGGCCAGTGGACCGCGGGCCGGGGCCACGGCGTGACGTTCATCTGTCTGTTCATTTTCAGCGTGGTGCTTTTTCTGCGGCCGTACGAGTTAATTCCCGCGCTCTCGTCCTTTAAGACGATGGCGTTTTGGGTCGGCATTGTGACGCTTGCGGTCTTTGCGGTGACGCAGGTCGCGATCGATGGAAATCTCACGGCGCGCCCGCGAGAAGTGAACATGGTCCTGCTCTTCGGGCTCGGCGCTCTGCTGTCGATTCCGCTGGCGATCGATCGGGCCGAAGCGTGGGAAGAGTTCACGGACATCGTGATCAAGACGTTGCTGATCTTCATCGTGATCGTCAACGTGGTGCGAACTGAATGGCGCGTTCGTCTGTTGTGGTTTCTCGTGCTCGGGGTGAGCATTTATCTCAGTGTCAACGTCATTGCCGATTACCAGGCGGGCGTGTTCAAGATCGGAGCCGCGGAGACAAACACGCAACGCGTCGCCGGCGCGATCCGGGGCTTGTTTGACAACTCAAACGATCTCGCGTTGCACCTCGTGACCATGATTCCGATCGCCTTTGCGCTCGGAATCGAAAAGAAGAGTCTCAGCCGGAAACTGGTTTACTTTCCGATCACGTTGCTGATGGTGGCGGCAGTGATCATCACGTTCTCGCGCGGTGGGTTTCTCGGTTTGATCGCGATGACGCTCGTGCTGGCGCGCAAACTCAGCCGCCGCAACAAGAGCGCCGCGTTGGCCACGCTGGTGCTGGGAGTCATCTTTTTCCTGGCTGTCGCTCCGGCGAGTTACTCCGGACGTCTGGCAACGATCTTCGACTCCGCTTCCGACATCACCGGCTCTTCCAGTCAACGTACGCAGGTGCTGAAGCGATCGATTCTGGTCGCCCTCCGATATCCGCTATTCGGCGTGGGTATCGGGAATTTTCACCACAAGTCGTTTCAGGAACTGGGCACGCACAACGCGTACACGCAGGTCGGCGCGGAGACCGGAATCCCCGCGATGATTGCTTACATCATTTTCCTGGTACACCCGCTCAGGAAACTGAGGTTGATGGAACGTGAGATGTATGAACGCAATGACACGTCGCGTTTCTACTATCTCTCGATTGGACTACAGGCGAGCTTGGTAGGTTTCATGGTGGCGAGTTTCTTCGCCGCTGTCGCGTATCAGTGGTACATCTATTATCTCGTTGGGTATGCTATCGCCTTGCGGCGTGTCTATTATCTCGAACAGCAACAGAAAATGAGTCAGGCCGCTACTTAATTGCTTAAGTAGCTAGTTTTTACAGACCATGTGCGGCATTGCTGGATTCATAGACCTCTGGACGCGGAACGGCGTCGACGCGATTGAGCGCGGGCGCTTGCTGAAGCGGATGTGTGACGTCATCAGGCATCGTGGACCTGACGACGAAGGATTTCATCTGCAGCCCGGCGTTGCGCTGGGCATGCGGCGGCTCTCGATCATCGACGTGGCTGGAGGCGCCCAGCCTATTTCCGGTGAAGACGGCTCCGTCACCATCGTTTACAACGGTGAGGTTTACAGCTTTCAGGAGCTGACGGCGAGACTCGAAAAGCACGGTCACCGGTTTAAAACTCATTGCGACACGGAAGCGATCGTTCACGCATACGAAGAATATGGATCGGCGTGTGTCGATCATTTGCGTGGCATGTTTGCCTTCGCGATTTGGGACGACAAGGAGCGTGAGCTTTTCATTGCGCGCGACCGCGTCGGCAAGAAACCTCTCTACTACACGATCACACGGGACGGAACATTCGTTTTTGGATCGGAAATCAAATCGATCCTCGAACACCCCGAAGTGGAGCGTGAGATCGATCTTGAGGCGCTCGACGCATATTTCACACTCGGGTATGTTCCCGATCCGCTCAGCATCTTCCGCGACATTCGCAAACTTCCGCCGGGACATTACCTCACGTTCTCGTCTCGTGGCTTGAAGATCCAGCAGTATTGGGATTTCGATTTTCAACCGTCTGCGTCACAAAATCCGGACGACTACCTCGACGAACTCCGCGCGCTGCTCAACGACTCAGTGCGTTTACGACTTATATCGGACGTACCTTTAGGAGCATTCCTCTCGGGCGGAATAGATTCAAGCACGGTTGTGGCGCTGATGGCCCGGCACATGAATCAACCGGTGAAGACCTTCTCGATCGGGTTTCACGAAGACAGTTATAACGAGCTGAAGTTCGCGCGGTTGACGGCGAAGAAACTTGGCACCGATCACCACGAGTTTTTCGTCACTCCACAAATCTGTGACGTCATCGACGATCTCATCTGGCATTTCGACGAACCCTTTGCGGATCCTTCTGCGATACCCACTTTCATGGTTTCGAAGCTCGCGCGAGATCACGTTACGGTAGTTTTATCCGGAGACGGTGGCGACGAGATTTTCGCTGGTTACACACACTATGTAGTGCAGGAAAGCCGTCGCGCTTTTTCAGCGTTGCCAAAAGCGCTACGTCAAAACGTGATGCGGCCGTTGAGTTATCGTCTGCCTCATGGGACGTGGGGCCGCAATTATCTGCACAATATCTCGCTCGACCCGATAGATCGTTATCTCGACAGTATGTCCAACTTCACGGAGTTAAGTAAGGGTTCGCTTTATTCGAGCGATTTTCAGAAAGCATTGCTGACAAAGGACAGCGTGGCCCTTAGTTTTCGCGAATATGCCAGTAGAGTAAAGACAAAGGAGCCGTTGGACCAGTTGCTCTATATCGACGGCAAGACCTATTTGCCGGGAGATATTCTGGTGAAGGTGGACAGGATGAGCATGGCTACGTCACTTGAAGTACGCGTGCCTTTTCTGGACCACAAACTGATTGAGTTTGTAACTAAGGTGCCTGCTTCCCTGAAACTCGCGGGCACGGAAACCAAGCAACTCCTCAAACGCGTCGCTAAAGATTTGATCCCCTCGGAAATCCTTAATCGGCCAAAACAGGGCTTCGGTATGCCGCTGGAAGAGTGGATTAACCGGCAGCTTCGCGACCAGATACGCGAAACGTTGCGTGAACCGCGGACACGACAGCGCGGTTACGTTAATTCAGACTACGTCGATCTCATCCTCGATGAGCATCAAAAAGGCCGGCGCGATCATTCATTTCCTCTGTGGGCCCTACTGGTACTCGAGCTATGGCATCGTCGCTACATCGACCACTCACCTGGCGTATCTGAGTACAATGAGCCCAGTGCCATGTCCGTGACTATCTGACCATGACGGAGCACTTTGGCCAACTCGGCCAGTTCAGAATCGGAATTGCGGTTGACTCGTCCAGCCAGCCTCGCTGGATCCGCCGTTCACTGGAAAAGGTCCTGGCGACTGGTATTGCACGCGTCGAAATGATCATCGAAGCCCCGCCAAAGTCCAGCAGTAACAGTTATTTATACAGACTTTACCGACGCATGGATCATGCGCTGTTCAGACCGGCGCCCGATGCTCTCGAGCCGGTCGCGATCGCGGATCTGATTGCGTCGGCCCAGCGCCTGACGCCGGATGATGTGGAGGGGATAAAGGCGGCTGAGTTGGACGTAGTCGTTAATCTGGGCTCCGCTGAGTTGAAAGAGAAACTCGCTGGAGTCGCAAAGTACGGCGTCTGGTTCTACACGTTTGGCGCCAACGAAAATGATGAGCCCGGTTTTAGTGAGCTCATGACCGAAGCGCCAGTTACGCTGTGTTCGCTTAAATCCGTTGATGAGTGCCGCTCCAGCGAGCGAGTGATTTATCAATCGGTTTCACCAACACTCAGCCGGTTCTCGGTCGGCTTAAACAACAACCAGTGTTACTGGAAATCCGCAGCGTTCGTTGCGCGCGCCCTTGTGGAACTGCACCAACAGCGGCGTGACGGCACTACCACATCTCTTCAGGATCACGCACTCGCCGGCGATAACAATTCTGTAGCCCCGACAAACCTGGCGACCGCACAAACGCTGCTGAAGCTCGTTGGTCGTGCGACGTCGCGAGCTGTCGAAAAATATTCGAGCTTCGAGCAGTGGCTCATTGCTTACGGATTCAAGGGCGGAGAGTTCAAATACCTGACACCACCTGCCGAAACGTTCTGGGCCGATCCATTTCCCGTTGAGAACGACGGAAGGTACTACATCTTCTTTGAAGATTATGTGAATAGAGAAGGTAAGGGGCACATTTCCGTGATGGAAGTGGATCGCGATGGAATTGTGGACG
>DASUOZ010000557.1:0-5008 GCA_036276375.1 Pyrinomonadaceae bacterium
TTACATCGCGGATGCGGTGCGGGACCAGGGCGCTTATCTGATTAGCGACGAAATCTATCGCGACTTGTATTACACAGCGGAACGTCCGGACTCTGCTTCTTCGTTTTTAGACCGCACGATCGTGATCAGCGGGCTTTCGAAGTCGATGAGTATGACGGGCTGGCGTTTGGGCTGGCTGTGTGGTGAAGAAGCGGTGGTGAAGGCGGCGCTGGTGTTGCACGGTTATGTCACAACGTGCGCGTCTGCTATTTCGCAAAGTGCGGCTTTGATGGCGTGGTCGGTGAGCGCGGTGAAAGCGTGCGCGGAATTTCGCGAGACGTTTCGGGCCAGACGCGATCATCTGTTGCAGTTGATCGAATCGGAGTTGGGTTTGCAGGCGGTAACGCCCGACGGTGCGTTCTACACGATGCTTGACGTAAGCCAGTACGGTGCTTCGATGAATGTTGCGGAGGCGCTGCTGGACGCGCGCGTAATCACGGTGCCCGGCGCGGCGTTTGGCAGCGAGAGTGAAGGGTTTTTGCGTGTGTCGTTCTGCGCGGATCACGAGACGTTGAGCGAGGGCGTACAGCGGATAAAGCGAGGTTTGGAATCGCCATGAGTCGCAAGTATCGAGTCGGAATTCTCGGCGCAACGGGCATGGTCGGACAGCGGTTTATTCAACTGCTCGAGCAGCATCCGCAGTTTGCAGTGAGTGCGGTTGCGGCGTCCGATCGGTCGCAGGGAAAGACTTATGGCGAGGCTTGCACGTGGCGTTTGAGTGGTGAAATGCCCGCGGCCGTGCGAACGATGCCGGTTCAACCGCCGGCGCCGCCACTCGATTGCGATCTCGTGTTTTCGAGTTTGCCCGGCGAGATCGCCCGCGAGACCGAGGGCAGCTTTGCGGCGGTCGGTTATCCCGTGATCAGCAATTCATCCGCGTTTCGCATGGACGAAGACGTGCCGCTGTTGATCCCGGAAGTTAATCACGAACACCTTCGACTGCTCGAACAACAACGAACCAAATACACCAGCGGCGGATTCATCGTCACCAATCCAAACTGTTCGACGATCATGATCGCGCTGGCACTTGCGCCGTTGCACGCCGCGTTCGGCGTGGAAGCGACGGTCGCGACAACGTTACAGGCACTTTCCGGCGCCGGTTATCCGGGTGTCGCCTCGCTCGACATTCTCGACAACGTCTTGCCCTACATCGGCGGCGAAGAAGAAAAAATCGAAATCGAGACCACGAAGATACTCGGCCGCTTCAACGAGGCGCGTATCGAGGCGGCGCCAATGGCGGTCAGTGCTCAGTGTCATCGGGTGAACGTTGCGGACGGGCACATGGCGGCAGTGCGTGTGAAGCTCGCACGCAGGGCGGCGCTCGACGACGTGCGCGAGTCGTTAACATCTTTTCGTTCGTTACCGCAGGAGCTTGGGTTATATTCTGCGCCGGCCGCGCCGATCGTCGTACGCGACGAACAAGACCGGCCGCAACCGAAAATAGATCGCGACGCCGGTAATGGCATGACGATCACTGTAGGCAGGTTGAAACCCGACACAGTGCTCGACTATCGCTTCGTGGTGCTGAGCCACAACACGATCCGCGGCGCGGCAGGCGCGGCGATATTAAATGCGGAGTTGTTGGTCGCCTTGGGCCATCTATGAAGACAAAATTCGCTTTTCTGTTCATTGCGTTTCTTCATCTGCTTAATTTTTTCCCCTCCGGCGCACAAGCTAAACGCCCTCGCGTCAACGAAGGCAAACGGTTCGACGAAATCCTCCAACGAAGTCTTGTTTACGGCTTTGCCGATAAACATTGGGCAAGCACGAACTGAGGGCGAAGCCCGCCATTTGCAATCAACACCGACCGCGCGGCACAGCCGCGCCTCACAGCCGCAATGAAGCAGGGCCCTGCCTACCTTCTGATGTCCCGTCTTTCCGAGGTCTTAGTTGAGGGACTGGCCAAAAGATCGTGGCCGCCATTACTTCTCCGGCATCAACCGCCTTGCCAACGCCTTTGTCGGTGGTTGGCAGATGAGCGGCATCTTCCGTTGGAACTCCGGCTTGCCGATGTTCAGCCCATACGACGACGCTCGTTGGCCACTGACTGGAATGCCCAGAGCAGTGGCGTTCGTGAAAGACCGATCAAGTCGTGCCCGACGCAAGGCGGCAAGCTGTTTGGCGACTGCCTGCTCGAAGCATACAAGAGCTGGCGCGGTGCGTATCACCTTCTAGAGCTTCACCTGGGTTAACGCATAAAGGACGGGCTGGAGCTCAAGGGCTTCAGCCCGTCTTTGTTTCCGCGGTGACGTTGCCGTCAAGGTGTGATAAATAGATGACTCCCGCAGCGCAGAAAGGAGACGCGATGTTTAGAGTAGTTTTCTGTGTGTTGGCCACATTAGTGTTTAGCGGATTCGTCTTTGCGCAACAGCCGGGGACGGATCGTAAGTCGCAACTCGGAATCGGCGGCGGCTCTTACATCCTGTTTGGGGACGTCACCGTCGACGAAGGCGGCGACAAACGCGTGAAGCCACTTATGTATCAGGTCCTCCTCAACAACCTCGGTGGCTTGCCGGCGGGTCGCCAGTATGTCAGTTCGGGCGGTCGCTATCAGTTCATCAACCTTGCGGCAGGCCTATATGAACTCGTGGTCCTGTTGGACCACCAGGAAATTGGGCGCACACGCGTCGAAATATCGTCAGGTGGTGCGGAACGCGTGCGGCAGGATTTGGAACTGGGGTGGAGCGGAAACAAAGCTGCAAAGCCGGCTTCGGTTTCGGCCGCCGATTTTTACCAGCGCTCCGCAGCTAATGAGAAGTTGTTCGTAACGGCGAGGGAAGCAACCGATCAGAAGCGTTACGACGACGCCATCAACACTCTTCATCAACTCGTAACTGCCGACCCCCACGACTTTCAGGCATGGGCCGAGCTCGGCACCGTCTATCTCTTCAAACAAAACCTCGAGGAGAGCGAGAACGCCTACGTCAAGAGCGCCACTGAACGGCCAAGGTTCTTTCTGGCGCAAATGAACCTCGGTAGCGTGCGCGTGGTGCGCAAGAATTTTGAAGGCGCAATCGAGCCGCTGACCAAAGCGGTCGAGATTCAACCTACATCGGCGGATGCAAATTACTATCTCGGCGAGTCGTACTTACAGATCAAAAAAGGCTCGAAGGCGGTTCCCTATCTGAACGAGGCAATAAAGCTCGATCCGGTCGGCCGGGCTGACGTGCATCTGCGGCTCGCGACCCTCTACAACGCCGCTGGATTCAAGGATAGAGCCGCGCTCGAATACGAAGAGTTTCTGAAGAAAAAACCCAACTATCCGGATCGCAAGAAACTGGAAGACTACATCGCCGCTAACAAAAAGAAACCTTGAAAAAACTGCTAAGTCTGTTGCTGTTGTCGTTGCTTTGGTCTGCGATGCTGTTTACGTCGCAGGCTGCTGACAACACGATCGCGATCGTTGGCGCGACATTGATCGACGGCTCCGGTCGTGCCCCCGTGACCGATTCCATTGTCGTTTTGAAAGACGCCACGATCGTCGCCGCGGGCAAACGCAATCATGTCCAGGCGCCGCCTGGCGCGCGTGTGATTGACGGCGCGGGGCTGGTCGTCGCGCCCGGTTTCATCGACGCGCACAATCACTCGGAACGCGGTTTCAGTACCGATCGTTCCGCCGCTTCGCAAGTCTCACAAGGCATTACGACTGTTGTCGTAGGCCAGGACGGCGGATCGCCGTTTCCGGTTGGTGGGTTTCTACAGGAGCTCGACAGAAATCCGCTCGCGCTCAACGTCCTCACGTTCGTGGGCCATGCGACCGTCAGATCGCGCGTGATGGGTGAAGACACGGATCGTCTCGCCACACCTGACGAGATTGAAAAAATGCGGCAATTGGTCGAGCAGGCGATGCGTGATGGCGCGATGGGACTCTCGACCGGTCTTGAATACGAAACCGGAAAACCGGCCTCGACTGAAGAAGTCGTCACGCTCGCCAAAGCGGCCGGTGCACACGGCGGCATTTACATCAGTCACATTCGCGACGAAGCAGACAAGAGTTTCGCAGCGCTCGCCGAAGCGATTCAGATCGGCAGAGAGGCACGCATTCCGGTTCAGATTTCACACATCAAGTTGGGCACGCTGAAGGTCTGGGGCAAAGCGAAGCAGGTCGTCGAGATGATTAATAGAGCGCGTTCGCGTGGTCAGGACGTGACTGCCGACTGTTATCCCTACGACGCGTGGAGCTCGACGATCCGGGTGTTGATTCCGAGTGGACGTCACGACGATCCGATCGACGTCGCGCGTGGTTTGGCTGACGTTGGTGGTCCGGCGAACATTACGATCGACAGTTGCCGTGCGCATCCTGAGTACGAGTTTAAGACCATGGCTGAAATCAGCCGGCAGGAAAAGATCAGCCCGGTCGAGCTCTACATGAAGATCGTCCGTAACGGCGGCGCGGGCGTGGTTTGTCACTCGATGAAAGACGCCGACATTAAGATGTTCTATCGCCAGCCGTGGGTGATGGTCAGCAGCGACGGTGGTATCGGCTCGCGGCATCCGCGCGGCGCGGGTTCTTATCCGCGCGTGTTGGGCCGCTACGTTCGCGAGTTACGCTGGTTGAGTTTGCCGGAGGCGATTCGAAAGATGACTTCGTTCCCGGCCGCGCGCTTCAAGCTGCACGACCGTGGCTTGATCCGTGCCGGGTTCAAGGCTGACCTGGTGCTGTTTGATCCGGCGCGGGTGATCGATCGCGCTACGTTCAAGGATCCGCAGTTGGTTGCGGAAGGCGTGAAACGTGTGTTTGTAAACGGCGTCGAAGTTTGGAACGACGGAAAAGCGACCGGCGAACGGCCGGGGCAAGCGTTGCGGTTGCGCACATCGCAATCAGATCAAAAGTCCGGTGATTAGATCTTTGAGCCAGTTAACGTCGACGGGTTTGGTGACGTAGGCGTTGAAACCGGAGGCCTTGGCGTCGGAGCGGAAATCAGTTTCCTGGTGCGCAGTGATCGCGATGATGGGAACGTTTTTGAAT
>DASUOZ010000558.1:0-6311 GCA_036276375.1 Pyrinomonadaceae bacterium
CTGGGGATCGAGGTCAACGGCAATATCCTCCGCGTTGCAACGACGGACGTGCTCGCAAAAGAAGCAGAGACACAGAAGGTGATCAACGATTCGCGGTTGGATGCTTCGCCGCTCGTCACGGAATTTATCCGGCTCAATTACGCGCGCGCTTCGGGCACGTTGGCCCAGGCAGCCGGTTCGACCGGTGCGTTCTCCGGCGGTGCGACGAATCTCAGTTTCAGTGGCGGCGCTGGTGGCGATGCTACCGGTGGCAGCGGCGACCAGGGATTGCTTCCCATCATCTCGCGCCGGCTCTCGCGACGCGGCTCGATCGAAGTTGATGGCCGCAGCAACACGCTGATCATTACCGACGTTAAAGAAAACATCGACGCCATCCGGCAGTTGGTCGCAATCCTGGACCAGCCCGAGCCGCAGGTCGAGATCGAAACACGTATCGTCATCGCGCAACGTAACTTCAGCCGCGACCTCGGCGCGCAGCTCTCGCTGGGTATCGCGAACATGAATCGCGGTGGTTTGGGAAGTTTCACCACGCTGCCCTCGACCAGTGGCACCAGCAATGACGGAAATGGCGGCGGCGGTGGCGGTGGCGGCGGCGGCGGTGGCAACAACAACAACACCGTGAAGACTGGTCCGAATCCGTTTGGTGTGTTCGGTGGTTTGGACGGAACGAATCAACCGCTGCCCTCGCTCGCGGCAGCCGCGGCGAGCACTGTGATCGGTCTGACGACCGGACTACTCGGCACTGGTCAGATCTCGATGCTGCTCTCGCTGGCTGAATCACGCGGTCAGGCGAAGACGGTCGCCACTCCGCGCGTCACGGCGCTGAACAACCGTCCGGCGCAGATCGAAAGCGGTTCGCAGATTCCGGTGCAAACAACGCAGGCCGCCAGCGGTACTGCCGTGGTAACCACGACGTTCGTTTCGGTTCCGCTGCGTCTTTCAATCACGCCGCAGATCACGGATGCGGGCACCGTTGTGTTGCGCGTCACGATCGAAAACAACACCATCAACACCGGTATCGCCGTCGGTGGCGTTCCGGGTATCGACACGCAGCGCATGCAGTCGGAAGTGCTCGTTCCAGACGGCGGCACCACGGTCATGGGTGGCGTGCTCGCAGACAACGAAGGTGAAGTCCAGCAACGCACTCCGGGACTCGCTTCGATTCCCATCGTTGGCAATCTCTTCAAACGCAAACTGACCACGCGACAGAACAGTGAAATCCTTTTCTTCATCACGCCGCATATCTATCGCCCGGACTACCAGGGACGTCCGATGCCGGGCACGGTCGGTAACGGTCAACCACGGACGGTGACGATTCCTCAGCCGGTTCCACTCGGAAACCCGCCGAGCAACACACCGACTCCGACACAGTTGCAACAGCAACCACAGCCTCAAACGACACCAACAACTCAGCCGCAATTGCTGAGTGCTCCCACAGTCAACAGCCCGGCCGGCACCAACGCAGCACGTCCCGGCACGCTGAGCGGACAACGTCCGTAATTGGAGGCCACAATGTTCAAGGAGATGCTTGAGTCCATTATCGAACGCACCGAGGGCAGCCTCGGTGCGCTGATAATGGGAACAGATGGCATCGCCGTGGAGAAAGTGCTTGGCGAAGCCGGGATGGATGCGAATCTCGACGTCGCGGCGGCGGAGTTTACGTCGCTCGTGCGCAGCAGTCAGCGAGCGGGCGCCGACACCGGACTTGGCGCTTTGCGTGAGCTGGTCGTATCGCTCGAAGGCGCCATGATGCTGATGCGACTCTTGAGCAAGGACTACTTCGTCGTGTTGGCGTTGAGCCCGGAAGGGAACCTGGGCCGCGGCCGTTTTGAATTGCGGAAAGCCGAATTGAGACTGGCGCGGGAGTTTGCCGTCTAAACCACCGCTCCCGGGGAGATGTATGGCGCGCTGTATCGTCCTGGCTTTCGCACTCGTTACGTTTCTTTCTACCGGCGTAGCTGCATCCACTCTCTTTGGACGCGTCATCGAGGTCAACGATGGCGACGTCATCACGGTTTTCAACCTCAATCGACCCGTTCGTATCAAACTCCTGGCGATCGACGCGCCGGAAGCCGGTCAGGCTTTTGGCGACCTCGCCAGGAAACATCTCACCGACCTCGTCTACGACAAATCAGTTGTAGTTGAATACTGGGGCATCTCCGCGGATGGGAGTCTCGTCGGCCGCGTCATGCTCGACAAGACCGACATCGGTGCGCAAATGATTCGCGACGGCGCGGCGTGGTTTGACGCCAGTAATCAGGGCCGCCTGAGTGTTGCGGATCGCGCCGTGTATCAGCAGTCCGAGCAGGCTGCGCGCACGGAAGGGCGCGGCTTGTGGCAGGCGCAGGACCCGATCGCGCCGTGGGAGTTTGTCAGAGCGCAAGCGCTCAGAAGAAGTCCGGCCGCGGCGTTGAACTCTGTTCGACCCGCTGCGAAAGAAAAGTCTAACCGTCCCGTTTCGGAATTGACGAACTTGACGTTGATGGCGTCGCAACCTGCACCTCCGTCTCTGGCTTCCACTGCAAACGAAGCGGATACCGCGTGGGCGGCGAGTGCCGGGCCGAAGAACTGGCAAACGTACAAACCGAAGGGAGAGAGTTTTTCCGCGCTCGTTCCGGACGACGGCATGATGAAAACGCTCTCGGTTCCTTTCGGCGACCAAATGGTTGACGTCAACGTCTACGCGTCGCGCGACGGCGGGGCCATTTACGCGCTGATGTGGATCACGGGACCATCGTATGGCGAATCGGATCGCCCAACGATTCAGGCCACGGTGCAGGGCTTTCTCAAAGGAGTTGCGGCGGGCTACCAGCAACGCAGCAACAGTGAGTTCGCGTGCGAGTTGGAGGGCGAGCGTCGCTTTTCCGCCGGCGGCTTCAGTGCGACTGAATACGATCTTCCCTCGTGCACAATTCCCGCCAAAGTGCGCGCTTACACCCGCGTCGTAGGCGGTGAGCGCCGGATGTATGTGGGCGCCGCCTTCTACAGTCAGGACGAAACGACGAACGTCGCCCGCTTCATGAAATCGTTCACCATCACTGCTTCTCGTTCCACAGCAAAAACAAGTCGCTAGCTAAAGGTCGTTAACTCAGGGAAGTCTCACGTACGGCATGCCGCGGAGGATGATGCGCTGGCGGCGTGCGACGCGGCGTGGGTTTACCTGCGGGTTGAACACCGTGCGCGGATTGGGAATCATCGCCGACAAGTAGGCGGCTTCGTTGGGCGTTAAAGACGATGCTGGTTTGCGAAAGTATTTTTGCGCGGCAGCCTCGGCGCCGTAAACACCGTCGCCCCACTCGATCACGTTCAGATAAATCTCGAGAATACGCCGCTTCGTTAGCAGGCGCTCGAGCATGATCGTCACGATTGCTTCCTGGCCTTTGCGAATAAACGATCGCTGCGAGGAGAGATAAAGGTTCTTCGCGAGTTGTTGTGAGATCGTCGAACCGCCGCGTTTGAACTCCGGCAGGTTCGGCAGCCAATCGTCATCCTCACCTTCGCGCTTGGCTTCACGCGCGGCTTCGCGCTGCCCCTGTTCGAATGCTTTTTGAATCGCTTCGTAATCGAATCCGCGATGGTTGGTGAAGTTTGTGTCTTCGCCCGCGAGCACCGCTCGTTGCAGGTTGGCTGAGATCTTATTGAGCGGCACCCAAACCTGTTCGCGTCGCGGCTGTTGTTGCCTGGCGCGTGCTTCGCTCGCGCGCGTGTCGATCAGCGAGGTCGACGATGGATTGTGGTTGCGTAACCAGTAAACGCGGACGAGCGTAATCGCCTCGTAGAGGATGACGCCCACGAGGATGCCCAACAAGCCCAGGAATAGCCAACGAAAGACTCTGCGTATCATGTTCAGGCGAGCCTTCTGACGAATCGTTCAGCCGCGCTTTGAATCTCGAAAACCTCTTTGACCATGCGGATCGTGTTGCAGTGAATCTCGACAGTGTCGTTGATGTCTTTGCCGTAACCACCGGACATCACCGTGACGATCGGGATTTCGCGTTCGTAGCACTCTCGCAACACGCACGTATCTCGCCGGCTAAGGCCGGCTATTGTCAGTCCTAACCGGCCTAACTTGTCGCCGGCGTACGGATCGGCGCCGGCCAGATAAAAAACGATGTCCGGCTCCGTGGCGAAGACGGCAGGGAAGTGGCTAATCAGGCAATCGAGATATTCGTCATCGGTCGTACCGTCGCGCAGTTCAACGTCAAGACTGGATTGCGCTTTGAAAAGGGGATAGTTGTTCGCGCCGTGAATCGAGAAGGTGAACGTGTCGTGGTCGCCGGCAAAGATAGTGGCGGTGCCGTTGCCCTGATGAACGTCGCAATCGACGATCGCCGCGCGGCGGATCAGTCCTTCGGCACGCAAGGCGCGGATCGCCACGGCCACGTCGTTGAAAACGCAGAAACCCTCGCCGCGATCAGCAAAGGAGTGATGCGTGCCGCCCGCGAGATTTGAAGCGTAGCCTGCGACAAGCGCCGCACGCGCGGCCGCGATCGTTCCGCCGGCGGCGTAAAACGACCGGCGCACCAGCGATTCGGACCAGGGCAAACCCAAACGCCGCAGCTCTTTAGCGGATAGGGCGCCGCTGCATAATCGCGAGACGTAGTCGTCGGTGTGAACCAGGCGTACCTGTTCGATTGAGGCAGGCTGTGGCTCATACACTTCATCAGGGTGCAGCGTGCCTTCGGCCAGAAGGCGGTCGCGGACGAACTCAAACTTGCGAATGGGAAAAATGTGGCCGCTGCCGATCTCGGCGTAATAACGAGGTGTGTAGAAAACTTGCATGCGCCTGGCGAAGAGATATTAGCGCGAGGCAGCCGGTTGGCGGAAGCGTTGTTACTTGCGGCGAGTAGCTTTGCGCGTGAGGCCGCGATAGTTAACGTTGCCGGGCAGTTTACGCGGCAGGTCGAGATCGTCGTCGACGATGTCTTCGAGGTGAACGCTGGCGGCGCGTGCGTAGGCGAGCAGCGTCATGAGGTTGGGCTCTCGTTTGCCTTGCTCGTATTCCGAGATGCGGCCGTAATGCATGGATTCTTCGAGTCCCATGCGCAGCAGCATCTGTGTCTGCGACAGGTCCAGGCCCTTACGAATTTGCAGCAGTTTTTCGGCGAGGCGCATCGGTTTCGGACGCGGGTTACCCATCAGCAACGGCCTCCTCTCGAGAGGAGACTCAGAAGTCGTGGGGCGGTTTGCCACGGTTCGCTCGCTGCGTGATCGGACCTGGCCCATTCGGTCCTGTTTCTTACCTGAGCCTGATAAACGTCTCGCTTGCATCTACTCGCACTTGGGAGTAATATGCGTTCGCTGTTGTTTTTCGCCGTGAGTATGAACCTTCCATGCTCAACGGCGATGCTCATCACTCGTTAGTGGGTTGAGCCGCGCACATGGCCGTTGTCGAGTTGTCAAAGACCGCCCATCGTAAAACGACAGACCGCCCGCCGTAAACAGAAAAATTCAGTTTGGTTGGCCCTGTGAAGGGGGCCAAGAGTCCGCGGAAGTCGGAAAGCCCAGATCCGCCCCGCGGACTCAGGTATTTTGCCCCACACTTTGTGGGTTGCGGCAGTATCCCACCGACTGCGTCGGTGGTACTGTAATACCTAACCTACAGAAGCCTGGTAGGGTAAGTCTGCAAAGTACCACCGACGGTGTCGGTGGAATACTGATAACCACCCTAAGGAGCAGAGCAAAATGAAAGTCATCGACTGGCTGGCGACGCAGTTTGATCAGGAAACTAAAACCACGCGCAGGCACCTGGAGCGCCTGCCTAACGATCAACTCGAGTGGCGCCCTCACGAGAAGTCGTATACAGCCGGCGCACTCGCGTCGCACCTCGTGGAATGTATCAAGTGGACCACCGACATCTTCACGAAAAACGAAGTGAACTTCGATCCCGCAACCTATAAACCCTACAACGCGGCCTCAACGAACGATCTGCTCGAGGCTTTTGAGAAAGCAGTGGGCGAAGGAAAGCGGGTGCTGGAAGGAGTCGATGACGAAGCTGCGATGCAGCCGTGGAGTTTGAAAGTAGGCGGCAACACCTTGTTCGAACGGCCCCGGATCGACGTGTTTCGCGACTTCACGCTGAGCCATCTGATCCACCATCGGGGGCAGTTCTCAGTTTATTTGCGACTGCTGAATATTCCGGTGCCCGGCTCCTACGGCCCAACCGCTGACGAGCAGTTCTGACGCTACAAAGAGTACGCTTCGTTTTCCTCGTCTAACAATGGCGCCGCTTCGGTTCGCACGACACGGCGCAGCAACAGCGGATCGTCGAACATGCGCGCCAGGCCGCGCACGATTGCGTAACGCGGCTC
>DASUOZ010000559.1:0-4833 GCA_036276375.1 Pyrinomonadaceae bacterium
GAGCTCCTCGATCAGCAAGGCCGCGCGTTACGCGTCCCGGTTTGGGTCACGCCCGGCCAACCCGACGGCGTGATCACCGTTCATCTCGGCTACGGCCGCCGGCTCGCCGGCCGCGTCGGCGGTACAAATAATCAGGATCCGCGCGTAGGTTTTGACGCTTACACGCTTCGCACGTCCTACGAAGCGTGGGTTAAACCCGGCGTGCAGGTCCGAGGCACCAACGACCGTCACGTCCTGGCGACGACGCAGCTCCACTTCAATCTCGAAGATCCAAACTTCAGCACCGACCAGCGCGACATCGTTCGCTCGGAAACTCTGGCAGACTTTCTCAAAGGCGAAACGCACGACAAGGGGCATTCAGGCCATGGCGACCACCCGTCGATCTATCCGCACGATTACGACTACAACAACCAGGATGTGAACGCGCCAAACTACAAATGGGGAATGGCGATCGATCTGAACAATTGCATTGGTTGTAACGGTTGCACGATCGCCTGCCAGGCTGAAAACAACATTCCCGTGGTGGGCAAAACCGAAGTCGTGCGGAGCCGCGAAATGCACTGGATTCGCGTTGATACGTATTTCAGCGGTTTCGATCCGAACAATCCTAAAGGCACGAATTTTATGCCCGTGCCCTGCATGCATTGCGAGCAGGCGCCCTGCGAACCCGTGTGCCCGGTCCACGCCACAGTGCACAGTGCCGAAGGCCTCAACGACATGGTTTACAACCGCTGCGTCGGCACGAAGTATTGTTCGAACAACTGTCCGTACAAAGTGCGGCGCTTCAATTTCTTCCTTTATCAGGACTGGGATACGCCGACTTACCAGTTGATGCGCAATCCCGATGTAAGCGTGCGCAGCCGCGGCGTGATGGAGAAGTGCACTTACTGCGTGCAGCGCATTCAGAACGGAAAAATTCAGGCGGAGCTCGAAGACAGAAAAGTGCGCGATGGCGAAATCGTGACTGCGTGCCAGGCCGTTTGCCCGACTGAGGCGATTGTCTTCGGCGATCTCAACGATCCCAACAGCCGCGTGGCGAAGTTGCAAGCCGACAAGCGGAATTATTCGCTACTCGGCGAGCTGAACACGCGCCCGCGCACCACCTATCTGTCGCAGTTGAAAAACCCGAATCCGGAAATCGAAGCAAAATAGCCAGTGGACGAGCAAGAACCAAAGAAACCGTACACCGAAGGTCCCATGCATTCGACCACGCCCGTGATCGATCCCGGGCTGACGTTTGCTTCGGTGACCGACAAAATCAGCTCGATCGTCTTGAAACGCAAGACGTCGATCGCCTGGTTTTTTGGTTTCGCGATCTCCTTCGCGCTCTTCCAACTCATGTTGCTGGCGATCACGAACCTCGTTTTCGTCGGTATCGGTCTGTGGGGCGTCAACGTTCCCGTCGCGTGGGGCGTCGACATTCTCAACTTCGTGTGGTGGATTGGAATCGGTCACGCGGGCACGCTGATCTCCGCGATCCTTCTGTTGTTGCGACAACGCTGGCGCACGTCCATCAACCGTTTCGCCGAAGCGATGACGCTCTTCGCCGTCGCGCAAGCGGGCATGTATCCAATCTTCCACCTCGGCCGTCCGTGGCTGATGTACTGGCTGTTTCCTTATCCAAACACGATGGGAGTCTGGCCACAGTTTCGCAGTCCGCTGATGTGGGACGTGTTTGCGGTGTCGACTTACGCGACCGTTTCCGCGATGTTCTGGTTTGTCGGTTTGATTCCCGACTTCGCCACCTTGCGCGATCGCGCGCGCAGCAAACCGTTTCAGATTCTCTACGGCATGCTTGCAATGGGCTGGCGCGGTTCGGCGCGTCACTGGCATCGCTACGAAATGGCGTATCTGCTGCTCGCCGGTCTGGCGACGCCGCTCGTGCTTTCAGTGCACACGATCGTCAGTTTCGACTTCGCCGTCGGCATCATTCCCGGCTGGCACGCAACGATCTTCCCGCCCTACTTCGTCGCCGGCGCCATTTACGCGGGCTTCGCGATGGTGCTGCTGCTGACGATTCCGCTGCGCCGGTTCTACGGCCTCGAAGGCTTCATCACCATGCGCCACATGCACAACATGGCGAAGGTGATGCTCGCCACCGGATTGATCGTCGGCTATGGCTACATCATGGAAGCGTTCTTCGGCTGGTACAGCGGCAACAAGTACGAACGGTTCATGATCTGGAACCGCATGCACGGTCCCTACAGCCTCTATTACTGGGCGCTGATCCTGTGCAACATCGTCGCGCCGCAGTTTTTGTGGATCAAGAAGGTGCGCTCGAACCTGATTGCGCTCTGGATCATTTCGCTCGTCGTGAGTATCGGCATGTGGCTCGAACGGTTTGTGATCGTGGTGACGAGTCTGCACCGTGATTATCTGCCGTCGTCGTGGGGCATGTACCAGCCGACGATGTGGGACTGGAGCATGTTTATCGGCACGATCGGCTTCTTCTTTACGCTGCTGTTCCTGTTCATCAGGTTCCTGCCGATGATTTCGATTTTTGAGATGCGCACGATCCTGCCGGAAGCGGAGGTGGAGGAATAGGCAATGTCCAGCCGTCCACCACTTGTTCATCACCGCCGTCATGCGCCGCCGTTGTACGGCGTGATCGCGGAGTTTGAGAGTCCGGGCGATCTGGTCCACGCCGCGCGCCAGACTTACGAGGCCGGCTATCGACGTATCAACGGTTATTCGCCGTATCCGATTGAGGAGTTGTCTGAAGCGATCGGATTTACGCACACGCGTCTGCCGCTGATCGTGTTTATCGGCGGCGTGATTGGCGGCGTGACCGGGTTCTTTATGCAGTACTGGATGGAAGTTATCGATTATCCGTTGAATGTCGGCGGCAAGCCTTACAACAGTTGGCCCGCGTTCATTCCGATCACTTTTGAAATGACGGTGCTGTTCGCTGCGTTCTCGGCGGTTTTGGGAATGCTGGTGCTAAACAAGCTGCCGCAACCATATCACCCGGTTTTCAACGCGCCGAACTTCGCGCTCGCCACGCGCGACCGTTTCTTCCTGGCGGTTGAGGCGAACGATCCGAAGTTCGATCACGACACGGTGGTGCAGTTGTTGAGGAGTTTGGGCGCGATAGAAGTCAGTGATGTTGAGGTCTAACAAGAAATTTGGGATTGGCGTCCTGTTGCTGGTCGTGTCCCTCGGGGGCGCGGCCTGTCGTCGAGATATGCAGGACCAGCCGAAGATGAAGCCGTACCGGGGAACGTCCTTCTTCAGTGACGGCCAGTCGATGCGGCCGCCGATTCAGGGCACGGTACCACGCGGTTTTCTGCGTTCCGACAAGGCGCTGTTTACGGGAAAGAAGGACACTGCCTCTACAGGCGGAGCCGCCACGTCTTCAGCGAGTCCGCAACTCGGCGGTGCGGGTCAGCAAGCGGCCGGCGCCGATGCTTATCCCGACGACGTTACCGAATTCCCGTTCCCGATTACCAAAGAGATTGTCCAGCGCGGTCGCGAGCGTTACGAGATCTTCTGTAGCGTTTGTCATGGCCTGACGGGAAACGGCGACGGCATGATCGTGCGCCGCGGTTTCCGGCGCGCCGCCTCGTTCAACGACGACCGGCTGCGACAAGCGCCCGTCGGTCACTTCTTCGACGCGATCACCAACGGCTGGGGCGCGATGCCGTCCTACGCATCACAAATTCCCGTTCAGGATCGCTGGGCCATCATCGGCTACGTTCGCGCACTTCAACTGAGCCAACAACAAGTAGAACGGACAGTGCCCGTGCCCGGCAGTTCGCCGTTGCCGTCGCCCACGCCTGCATCCGGAGGACATCAATGAGCACCTCATTCAGTCCTCCGCAGATGGGAACGTTTCGCCAGCGCGCCTTAATCGCCGGCGGCGTGTTGCTGCTGGCGCTCGTGGCGCTGGCGTTTCTCGATCGCCGGCAGTTTTTTCAGGCTTACCTCGTCGGTTGGACGTTCTGGACCGGCATCAGCGTCGGTTCGCTCGCGCTTTTGATGCTGCAACACATGACCGGCGGCGGTTGGGGTTTTGTCATCCGGCGGGTGCTGGAAGCAGCGACTCGCCTGCTGCCGATCATGGCGGTGTTATTCATTCCGGTGATCGCCGGCTCACACTCGCTCTATCCGTGGACGGATCACGAAGTGCTGGAACACGACGCCGTGGTCGCGTTCAAGGCGCCGTATCTTGATCTCAGGTTCTTTATCGTTCGTGCGGTTGTTTACTTCGGTGTCTGGATAGCGCTCGCGTTCTTCCTCAATCGCTGGTCACTCGAGCAGGACCGCACGGCCGACAACCGTTACACGAAAAGGATGCGCGTCCTGAGCGGGCCGGGAATGATCGCGTTGATCTTCACGGTAACGTTTGCCTCAGTCGACTGGTACATGTCGCTCGAGCCTGAGTGGTTCTCGACGATCTATGGATTCATCTTCGTCGCGTCGTGGGCTTTGAGCGCGCTCGCTTTTGTGATCGCGATTCTGGCGACTCTGACCCGCGACGAACCGCTGAAGCACGTGGTGAAGCCGCTACATTTCCACGATCTCGGAAAATTGCTGCTGGCGCTCGTCATGCTGTGGGCTTATTTCGCGTTTTCGCAGTACCTGATTATCTGGTCGGGCAATCTGCCGGAAGAGATTGGCTATTACATGGACCGCACGCACGGCATCTGGGGCGCGATCATCATCACTATCGGGCTGCTCCACTTCGCGGCGCCGTTTCTGTTTCTGCTCTCGCGTGAGCTCAAGCGAAATCCGCACCGGCTCGTGCTGGTCGCGTTGTTGATTCTCGTGATGCGCATGGTCGATCTGGTGTGGATGTTGGTGCCGGCCTTCAAAGAGCATCACTGGATCTGG
>DASUOZ010000560.1:0-4307 GCA_036276375.1 Pyrinomonadaceae bacterium
GTGATGCCGATCAGCCAGAAGATGGCGAGCGCCATGTTCAGCAGAATCGATCCCGTCCACGGCAGCGACAGACCGTAGTAAACGACGAACGCGGCGCCGAGTACCTGGCCGATTAGTTTCTGGTAAGGCTTGATGTGCAGCACGTCGTCGACCAGCCCGACGATAAACAGAAACGTGCTGGCCAACAGGATCACGGCGCCATAGACCGTTTGTGGAATGAAGACAAAGAAGCAGATGATGACGGTGAACCAGATCGCGACGCCGCCCAGCATCGCCGTCGGTTTCTTGTGCCAACGGTCGATCTTGGGCGCAGCAACCATTCCGACGCGGCGGGCGAAGGCGCGCACGAGAGGCGTGAGCAGCAAGGCTAGGACGAACGCGGCGGCCACGGCCACCAACGAACGCGGGCTAAAAGGAGTCATTGTCGATTTTTGATTGCCGTTGTTGTAAGCAATTCCATCCACAGATTACGCAGAGTTCTGTGTAATCTGTGGATGGTTTTCTGTTTTCAATGCTTACGCGCTGCGGCGCCGGCCACTTTGGTAATCGATTACGCTCTCAAGAATACCATCTAGACTCATCTGTGGCCGAAACCCAACCAACTCGCTGACCTTCGAAATGTCGGGCACCCGCCGCGGCATGTCTTCAAAACCTTCCTCATAGGCCTCGTCGTAAGGCACAAACACGATGTCTGAATCCGAGTGCGTCAGGTGTTTCACACGCTGCGCCAGTTCGAGAATCGTGATCTCCTGATTCGAGCCGATGTTGAAAACCTGCCCGACGGCGTTGTGGCTGTCCATCAGGTTGATCAGCGCGCCAACGACGTCGCCGACGTAACCAAAACAGCGGCTCTGTTTGCCGTCGCCGTAAACCGTTATTGGGCGTCCGGCCAACGCTTGTTTGACGAAAGTCGGAATGACCATGCCGTACTGTCCGGTCTGGCGTGGGCCGACGGTGTTGAAAAGCCGCACGACGATCGTCGGCAGTTTCTTCTCGCGCCAGTAGGCGAGTGCCAGAAACTCGTCGATCGCTTTCGAACAGGCATAACTCCAGCGTCCTTTGGTCGTCGCGCCCATCACGAGGTTTCCGTCTTCGCGAAACGGCACGTCGCCGCTGAGTCCGTAAACTTCGGAGGTCGACGCAATCAGGACCTTCTTCTTCTTTTTGTTGGCTAACGACAAGACGACTTCCGTACCGCGCACGTTTGTCTCGATCGTGCGCACCGGGCTTTCGACGATCAACTTGACGCCGACGGCGGCAGCGAGATGGAAGATCACGTCACACTGGTCCACCAGTTCGGCCGTGACGGGTTGATTGTGAACACTCTCAATCGTGTAGTGAAAACGCGACTGGCCTTTGAGGTGCCGGATGTTCTCGATGGTTCCCGTCGAGAGATCATCGATGACGTAGACTTCGTCGCCGCGTTGGATGTAAGCGTCAGCCAGGTGAGATCCGATGAAACCGGCGCCGCCTGTGATTAGTACTCGCAACCGTTATGCTCCTTGTGAATATTTCGCGACGGGCAGTTCGCAATTCGCCGTTCGCTCGCGATTCAGCAACTGGCCGTAAAGATCTTTAATATCTTCGAGCAGGCGTTCCTTGCGGTAGTTCTGATCGACAAATTCAAACCCGCGCTTTCCGAGTCTATCTCTCAAAAATCTGTCTTTTATTAAAGCGCCCAAACCCGCGGCAAAACCCGCCTCGTCGAAAGGACCGACGCTGATACCGCGCTCACAAACGTTGTACTCACCCTCTTCCTCAACCTTGCCGAGAAGATCGACAACGCCACCAACGCTCGTCGCAATCACCGGACGCGCATTCGCCATCGCTTCGATCAGCGTCAACGGCGTACCCTCGTTCCGCGACGTCAACGCGCAGATTTCGAGCGCGGGATAAAAGTACTCGGGGTCCTTCCTGCCACCCGCGAAGATCACCTTTTCTTCAATACCCAGCGATCGCGCTTGCTGCTCCAAACCCTCACGCAGCGAACCATCGCCAACGATCACGAACCGAACCTTATCAATATTTACCCGCGCCACGATTCGCAAAAACATTTCGTGATTCTTGATGTCAGTCAGCCGCCCAACAATCCCCACCAGCACCGTCTCTTCATCGACGCCAAGTTCACTGCGAAACTTCGCGCGCCGGCTTTCGTGATTGGCAAAGATCCCGAGGTCCAACCCCAGGCGCACCACCTGAAACTGATCCCGTCTCCCCACACCGAACGACTCGTTGATCTCCGCCTCCTGCTGCTCGCTCACCACGACGATCCGGTCCGTAACCAGACGCGCCAACACCCGTTCGATCGCCAGAAACACACCGGTTTTCAAACGACCGTAGTAACTATGAAATACGTGCCCATGATACGTGTGCACAAACTTGCACGCTCGCGGCCGGCCCAGCAAAACTCCCAGCGTCAACCAGCGGTAACAAAAACCCGCCACTCGACCAACGGTACCTGCCTTCGCCGTGTGCGTGTGCACGATGTCGGGCTTCTCTCGCAGCAACAACCGGAACAGCTTCCACGTCGTGATCGCATCCTTGAGCGAGATCTCGCGGCTCATCTCCGGAATGTACAGCGGCGTCACTCCGGTCTCTTCGGCGAAGTAGCTCATATCCTCCTCGCCCTCCGGCACCTTCCCCGCCACGAGCAACGAGCGATAACCCGCATCCTCCAACCCCGACGTCAACCACACCACATGCTTCGCCGGTCCCCCAACGTTCAGCCGTGCAATGATGCGCACCACTTTTGTGTGCGGTTGGTCAGGCATTCCTTTCCCAGGTTTCGTGCTCATCCGCGGCGGAGCCGCGTCCCCGGTAACCTCACATCCGCGGCGCAGCCGCTCTCAGAACCTCGCACGCACCCTTCACTAGAATCGCTGAACGTTTACGGCGACCTCTGCACCGACCAAGTCGAGCTTGTTTGCGCCGGTTTCGGATACGAGGTTCGAGGCCCGCAGGAGACTCTCGAAGGTTCCCGCGTCGGTCCACCAACCTTCGAGCTCGTCCCACGTCATCTCTTCACGCGCGATGTAGGCGTTGTTGACGTCAGTGATCTCGAGCTCGCCGCGGTCCGAAGGCTTCAGCGAACGAATGATGTCGTAAACGCCGCCGTCGTACATGTACACGCCGATCACCGCATAATCCGACTGCGGCACCGCGGGCTTCTCCTCGATGTAAACCACGCGGCGGCCGTCGAGTTTAGGCACGCCGAAACGCTGCGGGTCCGGCACCTTCTTCAACATTATCTTCGCGCCGACACCCTGTTTGCGATAAGCAGCGACCGCCGCACAGATATTTCCCTCGATGATGTTGTCGCCCAGCACGACGCAAACGGGTTCATCCGCCGCGAAGTGTTCCACGAGCGAAAGCGCGTCGGCGATGCCGCCCTCGCCTTCCTGATATGCGTAGTTGAGATGTTTCAGCCCAAACTTTTTGCCGTTGCCGAGCAGCCTCAGGAAGTCGCCGGCCGCGTTACCGCCAGTTACCACCATGATGTCGGAAATGCCGGCGTTGACGAGGGTTTGAATCGGGTAAAAGATCATCGGCTGGTTATAGACCGGCAGCAGATGTTTGTTTGTGACCGAGGTGAGCGGACGCAATCTCGTCCCCAAGCCTCCGGCAAGCACGACGCCTTTCAACGTTGTCCTCCAGAACGGGTTTATCGCTTAGCGAAAACTTTCATTGAATCACCGAGGCGACTGAGGTTTAGAAAACTGTTTACGGTGCTCTTGAGCGCCCGGCGCGACCGGCTTTTCATCAGCGATTCGTTTAACTGATAACTCGTCAACACCCGGTCGAAGTGTTGGTCGACGGTCTTCGGCGCGGATTTCGTGCGGCCCAGCGCGTGCCAGATCTCAACCGGATTTCCGCCAGTTGTGTCAACGTGGACGTCGCGGAAGCCGGCCTCGCGCAGCAGCGCCTTTAGACCACGAATTGAGAATAGCTGGAGATGCTCCGGCGGCCAAATGCAGCGCCACTTTAATCCGAGCATACGGGCGGAAATGCCGCGCGCGTGCGGCGTTG
This sequence comes from Pyrinomonadaceae bacterium, assembly GCA_036276375.1. Lineage (GTDB taxonomy): Bacteria > Acidobacteriota > Blastocatellia > Pyrinomonadales > Pyrinomonadaceae > PSRF01. The sequence goes on from DASUOZ010000560.1 coordinate 4,027, forward strand.
TAGTCCAGAAGAGCCCGCCCGGACGGAGTATACGCGCGACCTCCTGAAGCAGCGCACGCGGTTCGAAAATATGTTCCAGAAGCTCAGCCGCCGTGACCACGTCGAATTGTGCCGAGGGATATTCGGCTTCATGCAGTTCGCCTTCAAACACTTCAAAGCCCAATTCGCGGACGTGCCTCGTGGCATGCGACGAAACGTCGAGACCCTGCGCCTGCCAGCCATGCTTGCGGGCGGCTTCGAGCAGACTGCCCGCGCCACAGCCGATGTCGAGCAGGCGGTTA
>DASUOZ010000561.1:0-4008 GCA_036276375.1 Pyrinomonadaceae bacterium
GGCCGCGTACAAGTTGTTCAACGCCTCACACACCAAACTCCAGTCGCAACGTCTGACTGAGCTCACTCGCAACCGCGCGATCTACAGCGCATTTCTCGACGGTCTGCAGGGTAATGAAGTCGGTGGAGTGAAGGTTGAAACACACGGGCCTGAGCGGCAGGTGTTTGATCTGCGCGTGGTCCCGATTGGCAAGGCCAACGGAGACGGCGCCGAAGGCGCGCTGGGTGTTTTCTTCGACATCACGCGCACCGAACGTCTCGAGCTCGTGCGCCAGGAGTTTTTGTCAAACGTGTCGCACGAGCTGCGCACGCCGCTTACGTCAATCATGGCTTTCGTCGAAACACTTGAAACCGGCGCCAGCGAAGATCCCGAGAGTTGTCAGCGCTTTCTTTCAATCATTCGCAAGAACGCGTCGCGTATGCACACGCTTCTCGACGACATTGTCGATCTGACCGCGATTGAAACGGGCAACGTGCAATTGCGCGCCGCGCCCGTCGATCTGCACGAATTGGTTAGCGACGTCTGCGCGTCGCTGGCAAACAAGGCGGAGGCCCAAAACGTTACGCTGCAAAACAAGGTCGCGCCGGGAACGATGGTCTATGCGGACGCTCGCCGGCTCGATCAAATGCTGACGAACCTGATCGACAACGGCCTCAAGTTCAGCCGCGAAAACGGAACGGTTTCAATCAGTCACGGCGCGGGAGCGCGCGACAAAATCATCGTTGCAGACAACGGCGACGGCATTCCCGCCCAGCACCTGGAACGGCTGTTCGAGCGCTTTTATCGCGTCGACCGGGCGCGTTCGCGAGACATCGGCGGGACGGGATTGGGCCTCGCCATCGTCAAGCACCTGGCGCTGCTCCACGGCGGCGAGGTCACCGTTGAATCAGAACTGGGAAAGGGGAGTACGTTCACCATCCACCTGCCCAAAAGCCCTGTTATTTCAACAAATAAAAATTGAAAAACCTTGTTGTCAGGCGGCCCTTGCATTTGTCATAATAGCGGCCGTGAGTTTGCCCTCGTTCTCTTCCCCGACAGCCCCGGAAGGTCCTCTCTCAGAATGAAGTCTTGACCGAACAAGTAAGCGGTCTGGGGAGATCACACATGCGAATTCAACGACTGATTAGATCGACGTCGGTGTTCGTAGCTCAGTTGGGTATGGCGTTGGTGAAAGCGGTTGTCACCAGCGTTTTGATTGGGGCGTTTGCGGTTGGACTGATGCACTACATGGGCGTGCCGGTGCCGAACCCTGACGACCTGGTGAACGGGCTCACGAGGTTGGCCGACGTCCTTTCATGAAGAGGAAGCCTTGAGCACAGAACTTGATCGGGCCTACGAGGTGCTGGGAGTAAAGCCTGGCGTTTCAGATCGGGAGTTGAAAGCAGCACATCGGGACCTGGCCAAGGTTTGGCATCCCGATCGGTTCGTGCACGATCCGCGTCTCCAGCAAAAGGCGCAGGAAAAGTTGAAGGAGATCAACGAGGCTTACGAGCAGTTGATCTCCCGTCATAAACGACGCGTCACGCCGACACCATCACCGCGACCACGCGCGCAGTCTACGGATGTTGCGAGTGTTCGGGTCAGGAGAGGAGTCGGCTGGCACTGGTGGCTGGCAGCGCCGTTCGCGGTGTTCGCCATAGTTTTTGCTTTTACGACAAAGACGCTGGTGCGACAGTACACGCAGCCACAGCCGGAGTTGACGCAGGTCGAGGAACTAACTGAACAGGCACCCACAACCACGCGTGTCGACGCGAATCACACCGCGCGGAATCGCGACGATAACAATCTCACGCCGGCCGTGGACTCCGCGACAGAATCTGAGCCGGCGAACGAACCCGTCGTTGCGGTTCCGACGGTGACGGTTTCAATCGATCCCGAAAGCGGCCTGCTCGCCACACCGTCGTGTCCGGTGAAAAGCCGCATGACCTACCCGAGCGGCAGCGAACCTCAGGGTCGCTGCAACATCGACCACGTCGTGAAGCCCGAGAAAAAAACCGGCATCAAAGGTCTCGCCAAACGAATCTCCGACATCGATTAGAAGTTGAACACCAACTGCTGTTGCACGCGATAAGTCGTGGGCGCGAAGTCTCCCACGGGGACGAAGAAGTTTGGAAACTGTCCGCTGCGACGTAGTGACTGCTGGAAAAAGAACAGACTCTGGAAGGTGACTTTGCGCGAGAGTCCGTACTCGAAGCGGAAATGATTCGTGCGAACGTTGACGCCGGTGTTTGTGCCGAGGTCGTCGTCGGTGACCTGCGAGATCATCGAGTTTGCGCCTTTGATCGCGAAGACGTACATGAACCCCATGTCGCCGCGTTTGGTGGCGCGGCCGATCTGCAAGGCCGCGAGCATTGCGTCGCGTTCGTTCATGCCGGTCGCGACGTTGCGGGCAAACTGAAGGTTGAACGTGATCGGATACTTGTGATCGTTGTGGACGAATCCGGTGTGGTTCAGACGATAGGTGAGTCGCAGGACTTGGAAGCCCGGCGCGGTATACACGGCGCCGCCTGGAGCCGTGGTCGCATTGCCGGTGCCGGCCAACGGTCCGGACAGCGCGAGGCCGATTCCGGGTTGGACCAGCAGCACGAGCCCTTCGATCGTCGAGGCCAATTGGATCTGGTTCGGGTGCCGATAAAGCTGAATGTCGGCGCCGGTTTGGCTGCTCCACTTCTTGTTGAACTCCTGGTTCACGAGGAAGCCCTGGTGAAACAGGTTGGCCGAACGGCCGGCGGTGCCCACGACCGCGCCGATGCGCGCGAGCGCGCTGTTCGGCTGGATCACAGCGACGTTCGGCGTTGAGAGAACGTATTGGCCCGCGCGAAACTCCAGGCTCTTCACGTACGCGCGGTTAGCTTTGAATGAATGGGTGTAACGCTCGTTGAAGCCGTTGAAGCGAATGTCGTCGTCAAACAGGAAACGGGAGTTGTCGGCGAACACACTCTGCACGCGGCCGCCCTGTAGTTGAACCGACTTCACCGGCCGATACTCAACCCACGCTTCGCTCAGGAAAAACGGCGCGCGCACGCCGAACGACGTGAAGTCCTGATTCGTCGACAGGGGGTTGTTCAAAGGACCGGTGGCGAGCTGGCCGTGGAAACTGAGTTTCGGGTGGATGTCGGTGTCGAAGTTTAGGCGCAGGCGGTAGCGGGCGCGTGCGTTTTGGACGTGATCGAGTGGTGGATCGGGCGGCTCGGTAGCGGAGCGGAAGGTGCCGTCGAAACGGAGGCGGAAGTCGCCGCTGAAGCGAACGGGCCCGATTTTAAGTGCCTGACTTTCAAGTTTTTCGACTCGCTTTTCGAGCGGAACAGGTTGCGGCGGTGGCTCCGGGGTTTCGACCGTGTTTGTAGCCACGGTGTTCGTGGCGGCGGTGGCGGCGGTTTCAGGGGCCGGGGATTTGACGGATAGTCGATCCAATAGCACCTGAAGCGCAGCTTGTTGCTCAGAAATAGTCTTTTGCAGTTGATCGAGCTTGGCGTTTTGCCGTTTGAGCTCAGCCTCGAGTAGCCGAACGCGTTCGCTCACGTTTGTTTCGGTTGTCTCAGCGGGAGGTTTGGGCGCGGCGTTAACCAGCTCCTGCGCCTGCGCGGGTACGAGCCCGCAGAAGAAAACGGTCAACCAAAGAATGAGCTTCATGCCTGGTTCCTCGAGTGGATTGAGTTGATGGTTAACGAACGCAAGAGCATATGGCTGGGGTCTTAAATCCGCCTTGCTACGACGTTACATCGGTGTGAATAGAGAAGGTCGTTGACAACGCTCTTCCGCGCCGCTTACTATTTTCCTGTTCTTAACGTCTCGGCTCTTCCCTCTGAATCTCGACAGGAATGATGCTTCTTCAGGCGGTAACGACCACAACCACGCCGACTGTCGGCAGCCCGATAACAGCTTACTGGCCGGTGATGATCTTTTTCGGCGTAGCTGTAATCTTTCCAGTGCTGCCGATTATTCTGGGTCGCTTTCTCAGGCCGATCAAGTACGAAAAAGGAAAGATGCGGCCGTACGAGTGCGGCA
>DASUOZ010000562.1:0-4492 GCA_036276375.1 Pyrinomonadaceae bacterium
CGACGTTCTTGAGGACGATTCTCAACAAGCTGGCGCCGCTCGCGGGCGAAGTGCGCTGGGGCACGAAAGTTCAGATCGGTTACTACGCGCAACAGCTCGACGATCTGGACGAGCGCAACGAGATCATTATGGAGTTGCGCCGGGTCGCGCCGGCGACTGCGACCGCGGGTGAGTTGCGTTCGTTTCTGGCGAAGTTTCTGTTTACGGGTGACGACGTTTACAAGCACGTGCGCGATCTTTCCGGTGGCGAGAAGGGCAGGCTCGCGCTCGCGAAGTTGATCTACTCGCGCGTGAACGTCCTTGTGCTCGACGAGCCCACGAACCACCTCGACATTCCTTCGCGTGAGGCGCTGGAAGAAGCGCTTGATGCTTACGAAGGCACGATCGTGACCATCAGTCACGACCGGTATTTTCTCGATCGGGTCGCAACGCAGATCCTGGCATTGGACGGTGTCGGCGCCGCCGAACATTACGACGGCGATTACACCGAGTATCACGACTGGAAGCTTGGATTCAGGGTTTCATCCTCGGTTAAAGAAACCGAACCCGAGAACCTCGTTAGTCTTGTTGCGGCTCCTCCAACTCCCGCACCTTCAGAGATTCAGCCGGTTAAGACGAAGCCAAAAGTTGTCGCCAAACCTGGCGTGAAGGTAATCAAGAAAAAGAAAGATACACGAACGCCGGAGTTGGTCGAAAACGAGATCGCCCAAGCTGAGTCGCGCCTCAACGAGATCTCGCAGCAAATGGGCACACCCGAAGTCGCTCGTGACGCGGATCGAATGATCGCTTTGAATGGCGAGTACCAGCAGACAGAAGCAGTTCTCAAAAGCCTCTACGAAGAGTGGGACCGCGTCAATGAGGAGCCCGCTCCCGCATCGAGCTGAGCCGCAAAATGAAGTCACTCTTCTCCCGTTCCAAACCCATCATTGGCGTGATTCACGTTGGCGCACTACCGGGCACGCCCCGCAGTTCGCAAACAGTTTCCGAATTGATTACGTCGGCCAGAAATGAAGCGCGACTCTATCGCGATAGTGGCCTCGACGGCATCATCGTCGAGAACATGCACGACGTGCCTTACTTGCGCGGTGAAGTTGGACCGGAGATTGTCGCCGCGATGACGACAATTGCCACGGAGGTAAAAGCTGAGTGTGGTCTGCCCCTGGGCGTTCAGATACTCGCGGGCGCAAACATCGAAGCGATGGCCGTTGCCCACGCCGCCGATCTCGATTTCATTCGCGCGGAAGGTTATGCATACGCGCACGTGGCTGATGAAGGCTTGATTCAAGCGTCGGCGGCCAGGCTATTGCGATTTCGGAAGATGATCGGCGCGACGCGCGTGCAGGTTTGGGCCGACGTGAAGAAGAAACATGCCGCTCACGCGATCACGGCGGACGTGAGTCTCGGAGAGACCGCCGAAACGGTTGAATTCATGGGCGCTGATTGCGTGATCGTTACCGGCAGCGCCACCGGCAGCCCTCCGGCAATAGCCGACGTGCAGGAAGCGAAGAGTCATTGCCGGCTGCCAGTGTTTCTGGGTTCGGGGATAACGGAGAACAACATTGCCGAGTTCTACGACACAGCCGACGGTTTTATTATCGGTTCGGCTTTCAAGATCGACGGACTTTGGTCGAACACAGTCGATCCGTTGCGCGTTAACAGTTTCCTAAAAGCGATTCAGCGTGATGCGTGAGGTGGAGCAAGCCCGCTGCCCCGGAAAAAAGTTTTGCCGTTCGTTGTCGATCTGCGGCTGCGCCGTTCGACATACTCCTGGAGGAACCGCAATTTTAAAGCTTAACAACTGAAAGGAACGAGTTATGGCAAATACTCCAACCCATGAACAAGCTCAACTGCATCTGCAAGTGTACGATTTGCGACGTGAGGCGCGTCTGCGCCAGGCCCGCGACTGGTTCCAGCAAAACTACAACGCTGAAACCGTCGAGGAAGCCATGCGCCTCGCGGCTCCCGGCACCGAGCACGGTGCTTTCTTCGGCATGGTGATCGGTTACTGGGAGCAAGCCTGTGCGTTGCTTAACTATGGACTGCTGCACGAAGATCTCTTTTTCGAAACGAGCGGTGAGTTTTTCGGAGTTTGGGAACAACTGAAGGCCGTGGTGCCCGAGTTTCGCAAGCAGTTTGTCGACCCGAATCTGCTGTCGAACTTGGAACAAGCCGCACAACGTTACGAAGCGTGGTCCGAAAAACGCGCGCCCGGCCACATTGCCGCCATGCGCGAGTGGATCAAGCAGGAACGGGCTAAGGAGAAAGCGGCAAAGGCCTGAGTTCGGCGGCGTTCACCCGGGCCACCGGTAATTGTTGAGTTTGAAGATCCACTCAACACGCCGAAGGCGTTGGCGAATTTGAGCCCAGGGTTCGAGCTTGCGTGTTGCGAGAACCCTGGGGACCTCAAAAAAGCCTTTCTTCTAACGCTGAAGCGTTGGCAAGATCCGGCCGGGTTCGCCAACGCTTTCAGCGTTAATACTCTTTGTGTTCTTACCCAGGGTTGTTCCAACCCGGGGCTGAAATTAGCCAACGCCTTCGGCGTACCGCACGAAGGCCTTCGGTGTACCGCGTGGATCTTCAAACTGAACCAGAACGAGACCCCTCCGGGCCGACCTGGGAGAGTTCTGACGCGCTGCGGCTGGATCGGTTCTTATCGATGATGGCCACAATGATTAATAGAAAAGCGACGAGTCTCGTCAGGTAGCCGTAGCTGCGAACATCGCTCGCGTCGCCGGCAAGAATGAGAACCAGCCAATTCACCGCGAGCAGCAGAAAGGCGAATGAAAAGAAGAGGAAAAATCGGTCGCGGACGCGACGCCAGAAATTCAGAAAGAATAAAGAGATGACGAGGCTACCCATGATGACTGCACCGTAAACTAGATTCATCATGACCCCCTTCCTATTCGTTGTCCCAGATCAGACCAAACACGAGAACCAGCACTGCGATCAGCGCGCACAGCGAACGATAGAACGACAGGTCGAACATGGGAACGAGTACCAGATCGACAAAGAGGAGAATATTATTCGCCGCCAGGCCGACGAAACATAGGCTGCTCCAGAACAATAACGGAGTGCGATTGGCAAGATAACTTCGCAATAGCAGCGAAGCGCAAATCAAGCTTGTTAGCGCACATAACAAGTAAACAAGTGACGCCATCAATCTGCACCCCTGATTAGACGAAATGCTTCCGCGAAATGACGTATGCGGTTATCGGACTCGCGCAATATCAGGCTGAAAACTCCGACGCGTTGTTTTGCGTATGCCGTCGCAAGCTTTTCGACAATCATAACGTCAGTCTCGTCTTTTGGACCATAGACGTAGCTGCCAGGCGCCGTTTGCTCGCCTTGTATAAGTCCCATCTCTTCGAGGCGTATGACCTGCGTCTCCGCGATTTCCGGATCGATTGCGAGTTCCTGACTGATTTCCATCGCAGTCCACGCGCGTTCGCTCGTTCGGTGCAGCAGTAGCAGCACCTCGATCTGAAAGACCGATTTGACCTCACGCCGGACAAACTCTCGCACGTCCGGCGGAATTTGATTGCGCGTCATTTCCGTTTAGACTTGCCGTTGATTTCTATTAATAGAGAGTCGCGGGTAGATGATACAAGATTTCGGGCTAGTTTTGTTGCCAGGCCCAGGTTCGCGTTCCGTGCGCGGAGGGACCACCTCAGCGCCAATCCCACCGAGTAGAGCTAAAAACCGGGAATGAATACAGATTTGTGTACGTCTATCGTCTTACCACAAAGTAGCTGTTAAGAATGTCATGGGGAAGGTGGTTGACTTCAATTGACGTGAAGCCGGCCTTCTTTAACATTTCTCGCGCTTGTTCCTCACCCCACATAGCGCCCAATCCTTCGCCATCCTGTGCCAGCGACACAGTCATGCAGTGCATACAGGAAATCGTGTAGCCAAACGGGGCAAGAGGAAGGTCCATGTTGTTTTCGATGTAGCTTGATCCGGAGATCTCCTGCATTAGAAAGACGCCATCGGGCTTGAGCGCCCGCGCAATGTTCTCGAGAACTCTTTGCGGGCCGGCCTGATCATGAATAGCGTCAAAGGCTGTTATGAGGTCGTATTGCGCCGCGTCGGTCAATTGCGCCACGTCCTTTACAGCAAAGTCGGCGTTGATTAAGCCTCTCTGCGCAGCGTCTTTGCGCGCCTTTGCTATCGCTTCCTCGGAAAGGTCGTAGCCAATGAATGTGCTGCCGGGAAATTCCTCGGCCATCAAGTTAACGGTCCTGCCACTCCCACATCCCACATCCAGAACGCTTACGCCGTTCTGCAAACGCTGTCTTAGACCTGGGACAAGCGGCAGAATCAAACTCAACAACGCCGAGCCGACTGTTTGACTACTCTCTTCCGCCATGACTTGATGAAACCGGCCGTACTCGGAATACGGCACGCCGCCGCCGCTACGAAAGCAGGCAACGATTTTGTCTTCCACTGAACCGAGGATTGAGAGAAACTGAGCCGGTACACTCAGATTGTTCGG
>DASUOZ010000563.1:0-9995 GCA_036276375.1 Pyrinomonadaceae bacterium
TCTGCGTCGATTCGTGAAGATCTGTGGCTAGTGCCTTTATAGTGTAAAGTGCTTGACAGTGATGCTTTGCGGCTTTACCATCCTCGGCATGGAACCGTTCCGCCTCGTTCCACAACCACAGGAACAACCGCCGGCGCTGCACGACCGCGCCATGGACAATCTTCGCTACATCCGCGAAACAATGGAACGCGCCACCCCGTTCACCGGGATCTCCGGCTGGGGTGAAATCGCCATCGGCTCTACCGCCCTCATCGCCAGCGTCGTCGCCGCACAACAATCGACTTTTCGCATGTGGTTTTCCGTGTGGGTCGTCGAAGGTCTCATTTCAGTGTTGATCGGCGGCTGGTCCATGGACCGAAAAGCGCGCGCCGTTCAGATGCCACTCGTTTCCGGACCGGGGAGGAAAGTGGTCTTTAGTCTGGCGCCGCCGCTCATCGCCGGCGCACTACTCACGCTCGTTTTGGCGCGGGCAGACGCCGCAACGGCGATTCCAGGCATGTGGTTGCTGCTTTACGGAACGGCGGTGATCACGGGCGGCATGTTCTCAGTCAGAGCAGTTCCGGCAATGGGTCTATGTTTTATGCTCCTCGGCGCAGTCGCGCTCTTCAGTCCGGCGGCTTACGCGAACTGGTTTATGGCGGCCGGCTTCGGCGGACTGCACTTACTTTTTGGAGCAATTATCGTGAGGAAGTACGGTGGCTAAACAATCTACAGCAAAGGCAAGACGCGACATGGACGCGCCAGACACGCGCGCGCAGAACGAAAAACAGAGCGCAAAACAACAAAGCGCGGCGCCGAATCTCGATCGCCTGATTCACGAACGCCTGCGGCTCGGGATCATCAGTGCGCTCGCCGCAAACGAATCGCTGACGTTCAGCGACCTGAAACGGTTGATGAACACCACCGACGGCAATCTCAGCGTGCACGCACGCAAACTCGAAGAAGCGGGCTACATCTCGTGCGCGAAGTTTTTTGAAGGTCGCTTACCGAAGACCGAGTACAAACTCACGGCCGCCGGCCGCAGCGCCCTGGAAAATTACCTGAGCCACATGGAGTCGCTGATCAAGCAAATGAGAAACGCCTGACCAGCGGTTCTCTTTTTTTGCCTACGGACTTTGTGACGCAAAGAACTTTGGAAGATATTTCCGATCCGCCAGCAATGCCGCGCGTGGAACAAGCCAAACACCTATCCCAACCCGAGGAGTGAGACCATGTCCAAAAAAATCATCGCGATCGTCTTTATCTTCATCTGCACGTCCGTTGCCTGGGTAATTCTGGGCTCCACCATCTTCGCCCGCACCTACCAATCGGGCTCGGTCTCTTCCAATCAAGTCGCCTCTACCTGGGGCGCACAACAGAATCAGGGACCTCCCACCGCTTCCTACGCCATACCCATCCCTAAACAACAGGACGTCATCGAAAACGGCAAGTACGTCAAGAAAACCTGGACCGAAGACCTCATCACAGACATACCGCTCGAAAGCAGCAAGATCGACGTCGATCTGGACCTCGAGCACCGGCAGAAAGGCTTGCTCTGGTACAGCACTTACAAAGTTCGTTTCGCAGGTGTTTACGGCTTTCGCAATCCCACCGACAAAGAACAGACCATCGTCTTCAAACTTCAGTTCCCGACTACACAGGCGATCTACGACAACCTGGCCTTCGTCGTCGACGGCAATCCGGCGACACTGGCCAACGAAAACAACGCCGCCAAGACCTCCGTCAAAGTGGGCCCGGGAAAAACCACCCACTTAGCCGTCGGCTACAGCTCGCAGGGACTCAACGAATGGCGTTACAGCTTCGGCCGCACTGACGTCTCCCAGGTAAAAGATTTCAACCTGCGAATGAGCACCAACTTCAAAGACATCGACTTCCCTGACAACACGCTCTCGCCTTCCGAGAAACACCAGACCAGCAAAGGTTGGGACCTGACCTGGTCGTACACGAGCCTGCTGTCGGGTTACCAAATCGCGATGGTCATGCCGGAAAAACTCCAGCCCGGACCACTCGCGGGCCGCATCAGTTTGTTTGCCCCAGTATCACTCTTCTTCTTCTTTTTCCTCATGCTCATCATCACCACGATGCGCGGCATCGATCTTCACCCGATGAACTATTTTTTCCTCGCTGCCGCGTTCTTTTCTTTCCACCTCCTGCTCGCTTATCTGGTCGATCACGTCTCGATTCACGCTGCGTTTGCGATCTCGGCGAGTGTCTCGGTATTTCTGGTTGTCAGTTATCTCCGGCTGGTCGTGGGGATCGGCTTCGCGAGTCGTGAGGCTGCGCTGGCGCAGTTTATCTATCTCGTGTTGTTCTCCTACGCGTTTTTCCTGAACGGCTTCACGGGGCTCGCGATCACGATCGGCTCGGTGCTAACGCTGTTTGTCGTTATGCAGGTGACCGGGCGTATTCACTGGGCCGAAAAATTCGCGGTCAAACCGGCGGCGCCCGCAGCCGAGATGCACTAGTCCGGCAAACCAGGCGCCCGTGTTAATAAACCGGCGTTCACGAACGTCATAGTGGCGGAGCTAAGTGATGAACTCGATACTCTCGCAGACCACGGTCACAAAAAGATCCGGGTTCTGGGCGGCACAGTTTGCACCGGACAGTACGCCGCTTCAGGATGGGTTTGACACAACTTTCGGCCTTATTTTGCCGATCTTGTGCTTCATACTCGATCCGATCGTGTTCAAAAGCCCTCCCATTCTGAGTCCTCCCTTACTGGAAGACTACCAACTCTTCGCCTACCTCGTGAGTACGATTGAGATGGGATTCTTCCTCGTATGGCGGACATTTCCAGCGAGAGTGAAGGTGCTTTCACCGCTGTTCGGCGGTGTGTTTTTGCTCGGCGCCTGTTTTTCGTTCGCGATTGGTGTGGCGATGCTGCCGATTACCGTGTGGGCGCTGCTAATCGCGATCGGTTTGGTCGGATTAATACCGTTTGTGAGTGCCTTTGTGTATTTGCGCATGGGTATCCGCGCACTGAGGGCTCAGGCTTTACCCAACGCCTCCCGGATTTCGACCGCGGCGTTGAGCGGACTGCTCGTGCTTAGCTCGCTCGTGGTTGCGAGCATCTACGTAGAAGATTCGATTTCGACTTCCGTAGACACAGTGATCTATGGAAACGCCGTGGAAGCAGACGCCGCCATCAACCGGCTGAAGTGGCATCGCTTCGTTCCACTAAAACAGACTAACCGTCTCGCCCTCGCGTACGGCCGCGAGTGGGACACGGAGAAAAGGGCGATCCTTAGCCGAGCATATTGGGAGATTACGGGCGACGACATCGCCCGCAACCAAAGAATGCTGGTCGATTGAATCTTTTCCGGCCGAACTTCGCGACTCAGGGTCGCGTATAGCCAGCCGGCGCACGACAGCCGGCCGAGGCCCGGCGGCGGCGCCCAAGCCCAGAACATGAAAGCAGCTCTGTCTTTTTACACTGATGCCCTGAAGATCGCGCTTCAGTCGATCTTTGCGCACAAACTGCGCGCGTTTCTGACGCTGATTGGCGTGATCATCGGGGTCTCCTCCGTCGTAACTGTGGGCGCATCTATCAGCGGCCTCAATACCTACATCGTCGACAAAATCTCGAAGGTGCTCGGCAATAATCACTTCATGATCGCCCGCATGGCTTTCTCCGGCGACATGGACGATGAAGAGTTTGAGCGGCGCAACCGCCGCAACAAGCGCATCACGTGGGACGACTACGAGTGGGTACGCGATCATTGTCTCTCCTGCGCAGAGATCGGCGTAGCGGCGGGCAACGGCGTCGATTTAAAGCAGGATGGCATCGAGTTTCCGGGCGCGGTCGTGTTCGGCGCGACCGCAAACATGGTCGACATCGAAGACAAGACGATCGAATCCGGACGTTTCATCTCCACGGATGAAGTAGGACGTTCGGCGATGGTTGTGGTTCTGGGCGGCGACATCAAAGACAAGTTTTTCCCAAACCAGGATGCGATCGGAAAGACGTTGAAGATCCGTGGACTGCCCATGCGAGTCGTCGGCGTTGAGGAAAAACGCGGCTCGTTCTTTGGCGACTCGTTCGATCGTCAGGTCTACATTCCGATCACTACGCACTTACAGATCTTCGGCCGTAACGGGCTACAGATTCATGGAAAGAGCCGCACGCGCGAGAGCTTCCACGAGGCGATCGAAGACGCGCGCGTGGCAATGCGCATCAAACGCCGGCTGAACGGCAACGAGGAAGATGACTTCGGCGTCGTTAACGTTGAGGAGCTCAACAATCAGATCGACGAGTTTACAAACACCATCGCGATGGTGGTCGTTCCGATCACTGCGATCACGTTGATTGTCGGCGGCATCGTGGTCATGAACATCATGCTGGTGAGTGTTACTGAAAGGACGTTTGAAGTCGGACTGCGAAAAGCCGTGGGCGCCACCCGCCGCCAGATACTGCTTCAGTTTCTAATCGAGTCGGCAATACTTTGCGCGCTCGGCGGCGTCATCGGGCTGCTGTTGGCGTGGGGCATCACGACATTGATCACGATGCTCGCGTCGATCACGATGACGATAACGCTCGTTTACGTCATTCTCGCTATCTCGGTCTCGAGCGTCGTCGGGATGCTCGCAGGCATTTACCCTGCGTTCAAAGCTGCGCGACTCGATCCGATTCTCGCCCTGACGCACGCGACCTAGAAGCTAAGGTAATGAAGCTTAAAGTTCCCCAAGGTGTTTTGCGCGCGACGTTTGCGATGGCTCTCGACAGCATTCGGGGCCACAAGTTCCGCAGTTTTCTCACCGTCCTCGGAATCGTGATTGGTGTGATGACGGCGATCTGCATCGCGTCGATGCTGACCGGTATGCGCCAGAATATCGTGGCGATGATCGAGGAGTATGGCACGAACAACATCTATGCCTTTCACCTTTCGACGGGACCACGCACCGGCGAGGATCGTTCGGAACGCACACGCAAACCGCTGACAGTTGCAGACGCGGAAACAATCAAAGCGCAGGCGCCCGCCGTTGAAGATGTCGCGTGGGTCGCGCCGAACGTCGGTTACGGCGGCGGACCGTTTGACGACAACATCACTTACCAGGGCCGCAACTATCGCTGGGGAAACACACAAGGCGTTTCAGCGAACTATTCGGACGTCTACAACATCGCCTTGAAGGAAGGACGCTTCATCACCGAGTCGGACGATCAGCAACGCGCAAACGTGATGGTCATCGGCGTGAACGCGGCGGAAGCCCTCTTTCCCGGCATGGAACAGATCGCCGGCGCGCAGGTGCGCATGGGTGGCTATAATTTCGTAGTCGTCGGCGTGCTCGAAAAACGCAAAGCCGGGTTCTTTGGCGAGAACGAAGAAGACAACGCGGTCTACATTCCGTTTCGCACCGCGCAGAAGCTCGCGCCCGCGAAGGGTTACCTGCTGCTTGTTATTCGCGGCCGCTCGGGACAGGTTCAGGAAGCATTAACGCAGTCTGAAGAGATTCTGCGCCGTCGCCGCCAGGTGAAATCCGGCGACCCAAACAACTTCGACATCAAAACAGCCGACAAATTTATCGAACAGTTTGATAGCATCACCGCGATGGTCGGACTGATCGCTATCGCGATCTCGAGTCTGGGCTTGCTGGTGGGCGGCATCGGCGTGATGAACATCATGCTCGTGAGCGTCACCGAACGGACCAAAGAGATCGGCGTGCGCAAGGCCATCGGCGCGCGACGCAGAGATATCGTGCGTCAATTTCTGTTTGAAGCGATGATGTTGACGTTTTTGGGCGGCGTGCTTGGCGTGGTGTTGGCGGTGGGCGCAAGCCAACTGTTGATGTTGCTGATTCCGAGTCTGCCGGCGTCGATTCCCACCTGGGCCGTGGTTTCAGGTCTGACTGTGTCGATCGGCGTGGGACTGATCTTCGGTGTTTGGCCGGCGCGTAAAGCATCGCGGCTCGATCCAATCGAGTGTCTGCGTTACGAATGAAGCGCGACTTCATAAAGGAATTCCTGACCTACATCCAGGTTGAAAAAGGGCTGGCGCAACATAGCATCGCCAGTTACCAAAGAGATCTCACGCGTCTGCAAACCTGGGCCACGCAAAACGGAAAAGACGTTCTCGATCTCACCCGCGCTGACTTGCGCAAGTGGATCGCGAGTCTTTCGCGTGACGGACTCGCGCCGGCATCGGTCACGCGGGCGGTCAGTGCGACACGTGGGTTTTACAAGTTTCTGATGCTCGACGGACACATCAAACGCCATCCGGCGGAAGACCTCGATACTCCGCAACGTTTCAATTACCTGCCGAAGTTTCTCACCGAACCCGAGATCAATCGTCTGCTCGCGGCGCCGGACATCAACACGCTTGAAGGGATTCGTGATCGCACGATTCTGGAAGTGATGTACGCGACGGGGTTGCGCGTTTCGGAGATGGTGAATTTGAAACACGCGGACATTGATTTGCTCGCGGGCTTGCTGGTTTGTCACGGCAAAGGCAGCAAGGAACGGCGTGTGCCGCTCGGCAAGAGTGCGATTCACTGGCTGCAACAGTACGCGGCGGCGAAGGCCGGTTACGGAAAGCAAACGTTGCCGCACGTGTTTCTGCATCGCGGCAAGCCTTTCACGCGGCATCTGGCGTGGTCCATGATCAAGCGCTATGCGGAACGTGCAGGTATGAAAGATGTTTCGCCGCACACGTTGCGGCACAGCTTCGCGACACATCTGCTGCAACACGGGGCTGACTCGCGTTCGGTGCAGGCGCTGTTGGGCCATAGCGACATTTCCACGACGCAGATCTACACACACATCACTGACGTGCACTTGCGCTCTGCTTACGACCGTCATCATCCGCGCGCGCGTCTGAAATCGAAGCGCGATTAATTAATGTTCACCCTTACCGAACCTTCCGCCCGCGACGTCGAACGCTTCATTTCGAGTCAAAGAGATTTACGGTTCACCTACGCGGAAGTCGGCGCGACGCGGTTCGATCATCCCGTTGCGCCTGACGGTTTTACGCTCGATCACAATCGCGTTCGACTGGGAACGGGAAATGACGCTTTCGAGCGCGCGGTCGAGGCGTTGAAGCAGTGGCGACAGTTCGAGCTTGGCTGGGTGACGGTCGTGCCGCGTGGTGTGAAGCTTGAAAAAGACGCCGTGGTGGCAGTGAAAGCGCGAGCGTGCGGCACGTGGTCGTTGAATGCGTGCCGGATGGTCTACGTGATCGACGATAAGGTACTGGTCAGACGCGCGGGTTTTGCGTACGGCACGTTGCCGGATCATGTTGAACGCGGTGAAGAGCGTTTCCTGATCGAAATGGATCCGACCGACGACGGTGTGTGGTACGACATACTTGCGTTTTCACGGCCGCGACATCCGCTGGTGCGAGCGAGCTTTCCGGTTGCGCGCATATTGCAGAAGCGCTTCGCGCGCGACTCAATGGCCCTGATGAAATCCGTCGTCAATCCGGTTTGAAAGCTCCTCTTTATAGCCTTCAACCTCACGCTCCGCTCGCTCCACAGTCCAACCTAAAAACTTTTTTCCGATCTCTGCCGCAGTTTGGATGTCGCCGAGACCGAGGTCAGCGTTAAGTCCGATCATGTTGCGGCGCAGAAAGCAGTCCGCCAGAGTCGTGGCGAACTCCTTTTCGAACGCGAAGATTATTTCGGCAGCGAGCGAGTTGTCTTCGTTCAACCGCTTGGCCACTTCTGCTACTTCATTCGCGCGCGCACCATAAATGCGTTTCCATCGCTCGCAAACATTCGACGGCGGGTCACCTGTCGCGCCCGGCAAAGGTACACGCGCCGTTTCGCAAGGTGGCGACGACCTGTCGAGTTTGCGAAAAATCAGGTCGACGCATTCTTCGGCAAGACTGCGATACGTCGTCAGTTTGCCGCCGATAACCGAAATGAGGTTCCCGAACTGCGGATGTTGGCGAAGAAAGTGCCGCCGGGTGATGCTTTGCTCGTCTTCGTCGTTGGTGAACGGCAATGGTCGCACGCCTGAATAAGTGTAGAGCACGCTTTCGCAAGTCAATCCCGCCGTTGGAAACGCACGATTCGTTTCGGTCAGCAAATACTCAACTTCCCACACCTCACTCCGCACCTCGTCCGGATCATCATCGAAACGAACGTCGGTGGTTCCGATCAGGTAGTTTCCATTCCAGGGAATAACAAAAAACGGCCGTCGATCAGTCACAGCCTCCAAATAAACCGCGCCCTCCGGCGCCCCCTCAAACTTCCCCACCACGACGTGACTCCCCTTCGTCCCCCCAATCAACCGCTCCGCACCTACGCGCCGCTCCCGACCGTCGCCTCGCTGCTCTTTCACACCTGCCCGCCGCTCGCTGGCGCCGCCTATCTGCTGCTCGATCACCTGGTCTACCCACGCCCCAGCAGCATTGATCACAACCTCCGCCAGCGCCGGATCCGCAAAATCCCCCTCCAACAACACCCCACAAACGCGCCCCCCTTCGCTTAACACCCGCCCAACCCGCCTATGCGTCACAACCGTCGCCCCATGCTCTATCGCCGCCAACACATTCTCCACCACTAACCGCTCCGCAAACTCCACCTGCGCATCAAAATACACCGCCGATCCGATCAAACCGGCCGCCTTCAACCCCGGCATCTTGCGCAAAGTCTCCTGCGCCGACTGCATGCGGTGCCGCGGCAACGTCTTCCCCCACGAAAGCAGATCGTACGCAATCATTCCCGCCCGGATCGTCGCCCGCCCACGCTTCCCCTCTTCGTAGATCGGAATCGTGATCGACAACGGCCGCACCAGATGCGGCGCGATCCTCAACAGCGTCTCACGTTCACGTAACGACTCCCGCACCAACCCAAACTCAAAATGCTCCAGATATCGCAACCCTCCGTGAATGAGCCGCGTCGATCCGGCACTCGTTCCCCCACCAACATCACCTTTATCAATCAACAACACTCTTAACCCGCGCATCGCCGCATCGCGCGCGATACCCGCGCCATTTATTCCCGCGCCAACAACAATCACATCAAACTCCGTGTTCATCCTGTTTGTCTGTGGCTCATACCATATCGTGTCAGCTCCGCACGGTCTAAGACATCATCAACCTACCACGTCTATCCGAGCGATCAGCAGCACTGTTTGAGAGTTCTCAAATTAACAAACCACTCCCGAAACTTCGCGCTTGAGAGATCTCAATTCTGACCGACCACCTTCCGTAACGCTTTAGCGGGCATACACATTGCCGCATTTCGACGCGCCAACTGAACCGGTAACTTTAACAAGGAGCACGACCATGCAAGTCTCCCGACTGAACGCCAGACTTCTCGTTTTATTACTCACCCTTTTCTCATTCACCGCCACCGCTCGCGCCGCCGACGATACTGACGAACCCGACGACTACGACGTAAAAGCGCGGGTCGTGCGCATCAGTTTGATCACCGGAGAAGTGAACCTCAAGCGCAACGGCAATCAGGACTGGGAACGCGCCCGGCTGAACTATCCGCTCGTCGAGGGTGACACTATAGCCACCGACAAAGACAGTCGCATGGAAATACAGGTCGACGCGCGAAACTTCGTGCGACTCGCGCCCGGAACGGCGCTCCGCATCGTCACACTCCGTGACGAAGGCGTCGCGCTGAGTGTGCTCGAAGGCACAGCCGTCGTTCGACTGGTCAAGTTTGATCGAACCAAAGAATATTTTGAGGTTGACGCGCCGCGCACCACTATGGCCGCCGAGAAACCGGGGCTCTACCGGATCGACGTGCCGCGCGATGGTCGTGTGCGCTTGACCGTGCGTGATGGCGGGAGCGCACGGATCTATTCCGACACGTCGGGGTTTTGGTTGCGCGACGGCCGCTTGGCTGAGTTGGTTGTGGCTGGTGACAACGCCGGCGATTGGGAGTTTCTCGCCGTCGCCTCGCTTGATGCGATCGACGAGTGGGTAAACGATCGCGAGCGCTTCCTCGCGCAGCGGCTCCGTTACGATGGTGAGTATTACGACGAGTACACGTGGGGCGCGGAAGAGCTTGCGGCTTACGGCGACTGGACCTTCACGGACGACTTC
>DASUOZ010000564.1:0-3832 GCA_036276375.1 Pyrinomonadaceae bacterium
ACTCATCGTAGGCTCGTCATAGAGCATGATCCTCGGCCAGCCAATCAGCGCGCGAGCAATCTCCAGTCGTCGTTTCATTCCGCCCGACAACTCTTCGGGAAACTTATCCTCTTCTCCCTGAAGACCGACAAACTGTAATACCTCACTCACGGCTTTTTCGATCTTCTCGTCGTCCCAACCATGCTCCTGCGGCCGATAGGCCACGTTGTCATAAACCGTCAGCCCCGTGAATAACGAATCCTCCTGAAAAACGATTCCCATGAGTCCCCCGCGGATGGCGAGGAGCTCAGATTCATCGAGTGTCTCGATCTCACGTCCGTCGATCAGAATCTGACCCGCGTCCGGCTTGAGCAATCCGATTGCAAGACGCAAAAGCACGGATTTTCCTGAACCCGAGACTCCGGTTAGCAGGACCATCTCACCGCGTTCAAGTCGAAAGCTGACGTCGATTAATGCGGGCGTTTCGTCAAAGCTCAAGTAAACGTTGTGAAACTCGATGGCCGGAACGGAATCACTATATTCTGGAGTCACAATCCTTCTCCTGAGACACCGGTCACGCGAGACAAGAGCCAGTGGAACAGAAACAAGAAACCGGGAGCGGCAAAAGCCAAAAAGAACCAGCCGCCGATGTGGTTTCTAAAGAGATAACCGTAAACGACGTAGAAACCTATCAAACTCGCCACGGTCAGAAACCCGCCCACGGCCTCTTTGCGCCAGGCGATGATCATCCCCGCAACCACGCCTACAGGAAAGAAGACAAGCCCGATCCATTCCTGGAAACTGATCTCGGACGGATGAAAAGCCTCACCGAGAAAAATCATGACCAGAAATGTGATACTCGCCACACTTGCAGCTCTCGCAATCCACTCGAGTCCGGTCAAACTCCAATTGGCTTGAATTCCAGCGGTAGTCATAAAACCTCCTTCCATGTGCTTTACACATGTCTCCGTCGTGTTCAGAGTGCAATATTGGGACCGATGAAAAGTGGGGTATAAACGCCATTTCCTACTCCCGCTCAGACGCATTTCTGGGGAAAGTTCCACATCGCGTGGGGAAATTCCTTTGAGAGGCTACTACTGCAAAACAAGAATGGCGACCCTTTCGAGCCGCCATTCTGTTTTGTTCAGCCGCTGCTACTTCCCAGTCAGCTGCGGTACCCAGAAGTTGCCGCCCGACAACTGAATCGGATCGAAGGTCAGATTCACCACGACGTTGCCACCGGGATCAGTGATCCGCAGTCCGAAGCGATCCGTCAGTCCGAGTTCACCGTTGTCGATGATGCGCGCAATGAAGCTGTGATTCCCGACGCCGTTAAGTGTGGCCTTGCCGGTCGGCACTGCTTCAGTCCCGACGATCGCCATGCTGCCGATCGCGTTGCTCTTGATCACTACGTCTCCCGCCGGCCTGTGCTCGATGAAAAGCAGCGACCCTTGAGCGTTACCGCTCTTCAGGTACTTGATGTTCACACCGACACTGGCCTTAAAGCCGTTGTGAATAAGTTGGCCGCCACCAGTCACAAATCCCAGTGACGGATCGTAAACGGTCAACACCGTGGAGCCTGTACCCTGATAGAAGTTTCCGTTGATTGTCAGCGTCACATCGTAGACGTTCACCAGAACGTTATTCAGAGTCACACAGGCAGTGCGCGTCGCCCCTACACCGCCACCACTTAACACGGCAGCGCCCGCTGAAACACCAGAGCCGGTGCCAATCGGAGTGACGTTGACGGTCACGCTCGTGATGTTCGTGGTGTCTCCCGGACTGCCATCGCTTACCTCGTTCATGTCGAAGCAGAGCGTGATTGGTCCACCAGTGCCGCCCGGCGCATTCACCTTAACGGCGAACGGATTGCCACTCGACGGACTTACAGCCGCATCCTCTTTCGACACCGTCAGCGTTCCCGTGTTCGTGCTACTCAAGAACGCCGCATTGGTGCTGGTGAATGCTGCGGTGATTGTGTGTGGTCCAGCCGGTATGTTTACGGTGTACGACGTGGTAGCTTCGCCACTCGAGTTCACCGCCACCGGAGCGCCTACCGGATTACCATCAACCGAGAACTGCACGTTACCGGAGATAGTTTGATCGAGATAAGTAGCCGGACTGACGGTTGCTTTCAACGTGGTCGGGTCGCTGTAAACACCGCCCACTGCATCGACTGTGACTGTAGTCGCGGTCGGTTCCTGCACGCTCAGAATCTGGTCGTGCGCTCCCGCGGCGTTGTGATGGTGCAACAACAGCAAACCCTGAGAACCATTTGCGACGTAGTTCGCCTTGTTGTAGTTGACGGGAATAGATCCGCCGTTCAGGTCGAGATAGATCGGCAGACCCGCGACGCCGCCGGTCACATCAAAACCGGGATTAGCGGCGTCGTACGTGCGAGTTGTCAGGGTATCGATAGTGCCGCCGAAGCCGCGGCTCGAAGTCGTGATGCGATAGTTGAATTTTGCGTTCGCGGTGGTCAATCCGAGGGCCGAAGCGGTCACCGGAATAACCATCATGTTGGTGTTGTAAGTTACGGTGTGGAGGTTCGAGGGAGCGATGTTGTTCAGGAAACTATCCAACGTGAACCCGCCAGTGAACGGCGCCGCACGACGCGCAGACACGAACACGTCAAACAGGTTTCCCTGCGCGTCCGCCGGCGCGATGTTGATGATTTGAAAATCGTCGGTGCCGTTCCGGTCGCGATCGATGAAGATAACGACCTGGACGTCGCTCGGCGTGGTCCACTTGCCGTGCATCGCGATGCCGAAGAAGATCTTCGTAGCACCAGTGACGACCGAGTTTGTGGCTTTAAAGTCGCTTGTCACGCCGACAGACTTCAAATCGGCGTTACTTGCAAGACTCGTCGCCGGTATGGTCGCGGGACTGGTTCCCTGTAACTCAAAAGCACTGACAACTGACAGCTCGTCCACCGGTGGAGCGCCACCAGTAAAGACGTCCTGACCCGTCAAGCCGACGTTGGTCGATCCGGTCGGACCGGTAAACAAAACGTAGTTGTGCTCGGTCGTCATGTTTGAAGCCGGACGCGGAGCCGCATAGACGGGTAAACGAAGTGGCGTGCCGCTGGTCGGCGTCAAAGTGACATAGCCCGTTTCCTCGCTCATGTAATAACGAGGATTGGCTCCCTGCGTGGGCGCCATCGTCAGATCGCGCACATGCCTCATCGCTGCGGCAGATGCGTCCAACTGGATAGTGAACGTTGTCGAACCACCGGCGGGAACAGTGACGGTTGGACCATCGGGGAACGAGTAGCTCACGCCGGGCACGTCCGATAGAGCCGCATACGAAAGATCGTAGCTCACATCAACCGAGCCCTTGTTGGCGACGCGCACCGTCCTCGTCAGGTTCGCATTGCCGATTACTTCGGGAGCCCCAAAGGAAACACTCACGCCACCCGAGGCGTCGTCGCTGTAAGCGATCACCTCATCATTACTGGCGTCCTCGAGGTCGATACGGCCGGCGCCGGTTCGCGCCACGCCAAACCTCGATCCAGTGTTGTTAGCGCCGGTAAACAGATCGTGATTCGCGGTGTTCATTACCAGCGCTTTCAACTCTTCCACGGACCACGTCGGATGCAATTGGCGAAGCAACGCCATGGCGCCCGCGACGTGCGGAGAAGCCATTGAAGTTCCGCTTATCGTGGAGGACAAGTTTCCCGTGCTGAACCCCGTCGAGCTGATGCTGGTGCCGGGCGCAGAAATGTCAGGCTTAACGCCGTTGTCGCCGCGTCGAGCACCGCGCGAAGTGCTGCCGCTGACGGTGTCGCCCAGGTGAATGAACCTCAAGGTGGTGTTAACGCCGGCGCCGAGTTGCGCCTTGATCGCGTTTGTGT
>DASUOZ010000565.1:0-3556 GCA_036276375.1 Pyrinomonadaceae bacterium
ACCGCGTTTATGGCGGCCGGTCCGAAAGCGGCCGGATTCGCGGCGTTCATGCGCGTGTTCATTTTTGGTTTGCCATTCGTTGTTTCTGCGTCGAGCACGACCGCGGGCAGTCTTCATCAAACGTGGGTCAGCACTCTCGAAGTGATGGCCATTCTCACCATGACACTTGGCAACGTCGTCGCGATCGTGCAGAACAACGTCAAACGACTGCTCGCCTATTCGTCTATCGCCCACGCGGGTTACGCACTCGTTGGTTTCGTCGCGGCGGGCGCCGCTACGGATCTCGCGCAACGCGACAACGCGATCACCAGCGTCACCTTCTATCTGCTGACTTACGCAGTGATGAACATCGGCGCGTTTGCCGTAGTGCAACTGATCGCGCGCAGCGGCGATCGGCGCACGTCGATGGAAGACTACAGCGGCATCGGTTTTGAATCGCCCGTGCTGGCGTTCTCGTTGAGCCTGTTCATGCTGAGTTTGTTAGGCATGCCACTCACCGCCGGCTTCATCGGAAAGATCATGGTCTTCGGCGCGGCAATAGATCAGGGTTACTACGCCCTCGTCGTGATCGGCGTGCTCAACACCGCGGTTTCCGCTTACTACTACCTGCGGCTGATCATCGTAATGTTCTTTGGCGAACGAACTACGGCGTGGCAACCGCCGCGGATTCCAGTCAGCGTGGCGGTGACGTTAGCGCTCACGGTGCTGGGCGTGCTCTATCTCGGAGTGTTTCCGGGCCGCGTCATCAACGCGTTTCAAACCCGGATCGAGACTCAGCTCTTTACCCAAACGCAATCACAGAAATAGCGTGACCGTCGAAGCCTGCGCGCAACAGATTCGCGAACGACTCGGCGACGCGTGGTTGCCCCGAATCTATCGCGAGCGGATTCTGAAGCTGCGCACCCGTTCGTATCACTTTGCCATTGAAGGCGCGCCAAAACGTATTCTTATCCAGCACACACTGCTGGGCGTCGAGCTGAAGGTTGGGCGCAAACGTTTGTTGTGTCCGGACTTGGCGACCGCGAGATACCTTTCGGCGTTTGCGCGGTTGGGCGCCTGGGACGTCGCGGTGCCCTACGACATCACAAAGATCTCGCAATTGGCCGACGAATTGGAGTCGTCGTGGTATAGAATGTTGTTGCTCGTTGACCAGGAGGCAAGAGCAAAGACCACCGGCTTCAAGAGTCGCGTCCGTGGCTCGCTAGTTGCTACGATTCGCGCGGAAATTGCGGCGGCGGGCGCCGGCACTAAGATCCCGGAGTTTAATCAGAGCACGAAGACCTTAAGATAGATTCAGTATTAACGACACTTATCTCAGACGAATATGACGCAGGAACTGCTTGAAATAACCCCCACAACCGACCACGCGGAAGTTTCAACTTCGCTTCCTTTCCCCTTCAATCAACAAACGTTCTGTCGTTATGAACCGGTCGAGCAGCGCATCGAGAAAGCGCGCGTGCTGGTGATCGATAACCTGCTGCGCGACGAACGTGATGTTTCGGAAGTAGCGCGACACGAGTGGGGCGACACACTCACCGCTGAACTCAAACGCGAGCGGATGATCGCCGGCATGGCGGTCGAAAATATTCTCAACAACATCGCGCGCCTGGTGAAAGAACCGGAGACGCGCGTGGCCCACGTTTCGGAAGTAGCCGCGGCGGCGGCGGAGTTTATTCCCGAAGCGATCGTGCTCAGCGGTACGCTCCGTGATTTTGATTACTACCACCAGTCGATCCTCGACAGCTTTGGTAAGTTTATTCGCGACACGAAAATACCGGTGCTGGCCATCTGCGGCGGTCACCAACTCGTCGGTCTCAGTTTCGGCGCCAAAGTGGTAACGCTGGCGAATTTCGAACAGCACGAACAACGTCTCGATCGGCCGCACGAGTATCAATATCGTTACGTGCGCATCACCGATCCCGACGATGCGATTTTCACCAACATCGCCAACTGCGAAGAGCCGAAAGAGGCGAAGGGCTCGCACATTCTGCACGTCTGGCAAAACCATGGCCTGCAACTCGATCGTGTTCCCGACGGGTTCAAGCTGCTGGCAACGTCGTATCTGTGCCGCAACCAGATGATGATTAAGCGCAGCGACGGGCAAATGATCTACACGGTCCAGTTTCATCTCGAGAAGTCGTTTGAAGACTGGAACAAGAGCCGCACTCGCTGGGAACACCCGAACGAGTCGCGCGACGGTCGCATCCTGTTTGAGAACTTTCTGATCCTCGCGACGCAATAAGAGTCGTGTCATTAGAACTACGCCGGCCATTGACGCAGAAGACTCTCGCTTTGGCCGCACGCGAGCTTGCCGCTCGCGATCAACTGCTCGCAAACATTCACGCCACGTACGGCGATCCGCCACTCTGGCAACGCGCTGCCGGTTTTCGCACCCTCGTCCATATCATTCTCGAGCAACAAGTGTCTCTTAGCTCCGCGAAGTCGATGTTGCTGCGAATTGAGACGGCCATTCAGCCGTTCACTCCGGAACGCTTTCTGGAGCTTGGGGAGATGCGGTTACGCGAGCTTGGCGTGACGCGGCAGAAATCCAGTTACCTGCTGCACTTGTCAGAGTCGATTGTCGGCGGTCGTTTGAACTTAAGAGGTCTCGCGAGAATGAGCGACGATCAGGTGTTGGTCCAGTTGACGGGGATTAAAGGGATTGGTTTGTGGAGCGCGAACATTTATTTGCTGATGGCGATGAGACGCGCTGATATCTGGCCCGCTGGTGATTTGGCGCTCGCTGTAGCGATCAAAGAGTTGAAAGGGCTCGCGACCAAACCGGCGGTGGAAGAGTTGGAAGCAATCGCTGAAGCGTGGCGGCCGCATCGCGCCGTCGCCGCACGCATGCTCTGGCAGTATTACCTGGGTCGAAAATCCGTGTGAGTCCGTGTAGTCCGTGGCTTACTTCGCGATCGTTGAAGCCGTCGTAGTCGGAATCGGCGCGTCAATCGGGTGAGTCTCCGGAACGTTCTCCATCGTCAACGTGATCAGATCGTCCACCACGGCTTTAAAATCGTGCGTTTCGTTATAGATCTGAAGTTGCCGATCGGCCGATGTGCCGCGTTCGAGGATCGTGTGAACGTGCTCGATCTCCTTTCGCGAACCGAGACTGTCGACCACGTCGTCAACAAACTCCAATAACTCCAGTACCAGGTCGCGCACCGGCACTTCCTTCTCCTTGCCGAAGTCGATCAGTTTGCCCTCGAGACCGTAACGCACCGCGCGCCACTTGTTTTCCTGAATCAACATGCGGCGATACAGCCGGAAGCCGAGATTCCTGTCGATCAAAGTGTTCAGCTTGGCGACGATCGCCTGGAACAACGCGGCGATTGCGATCGTGTCGTCAACGCGGGTGGGAATGTCGCAGATGCGAAACTCGAGCGTCGGGAAATACGGATGCGGCCGGATGTCCCACCAGATCTTTTTGCCGTCGTTGATGCAGCCGGTCTTGACAAGCAGATTAACGTAACGCTGAAAGCCGCTGTAGGAATCGAAGTGATCCGGAATGTCCGTCCGCGGAAACTGCTTGAACACTTCCGTACGATACGACTTC
>DASUOZ010000566.1:0-2513 GCA_036276375.1 Pyrinomonadaceae bacterium
GCGTTTCTTGGCGGGCTGTTGTGGGAAGTGGCGAAGTACATTTTCGCCGCGAGCCTGGGCTATTTTCATTACGATGAAATTTATGGGTCCGTCGGCGCGGTGGTGGCTGTGCTGACGTGGAGTTATGTTTCGAGTTTGATCCTGCTGTTTGGCGCGCAGCTTACGGCGGTGTTTCACCGCGAATATCCTTCGTAAGATCTTCTCATGCACATTTCAGAGTTTGACTACGAGTTGCCGGCGGACCTAATCGCGCAGCAACCGCTCGCAGAACGCGATGCGTCGCGGATGCTGGTGCTCGATCGTAGTTCGCAGTCGTGGACCGATTCTTCGTTCAGAAACTTCACCAGTTATCTCCGGAGTGACGATGTCGTTGTGGTAAACAACTCGCGAGTTATTCCTGCGCGACTGAAAGGACGACGAGAAGAAACAGGAGGGCAGGTCGAAGTCTTTTTGGTTCGCGAACTGGAGCCGAAAGTTTGGGAGGCTCTCGTTAAGCCCGGGGGAAGACTTAAAGCGGGAGCAACGGTGGTCTTTCATGAACGCGGATTGAAAGCGGAAATTATTGATGAACCTGGGTCGGAATTGAGGCGGGTTCGTTTCTGCTGTGAGGGTTCTTTTGAGGAGCTTTTAGGGGAGTTGGGATCGACGCCCTTGCCGCCGTACATTAAGCATCTTTCAGACCAGGATCGGGAACGCTACCAAACGGTTTACGCAAAGCAACGAGGGGCGATCGCGGCGCCAACCGCTGGGCTGCATTTTACGCCTGCGGTGTTGCGGGACATCGAAGAGCGTGCGGCGCTCGCTGAAGTGACGCTGCACGTTGGCTACGGAACGTTTGAGCCCGTGCGGGTTGACGACGTGGACCAACACGCGGTTAGCGCCGAGCGGTTCGAGATTTCCGAAAGCGCCGCCGCGAAGATCAACAACGCGCGTCGTGAAGCAGGGCGCGTGATGGTCGTAGGGACCACCACGATGCGGGCGCTCGAGTCTTCAGGAAATGAGGAACGCTTCGTCAAACCAGGCGCGGGTGAAGCGACGCTCACGATCAAACCCGGCTATCGCTTTCGCGTCGCGGACGCGCTACTCACGAACTTCCACTTACCACAATCTTCGCTTTTGATTCTCGTCAGCGCGTTCGCCGGACGCGAGTTTGTGCTCGATGCTTACCGCCACGCCGTTCGAGAACGGTACCGCTTTTACAGCTACGGTGATTGCATGTTAATTCTCTAGGTGCAGATAAACCCCAATGGTAAACTAAGCCCGGCTCGCACAATGTCGATGCAAAAACGCTATGGCAGTACTAAAGAAATTCCGATCCCGCTGGTGGTCACAGTCTGATCTCCCCTACGATCCCCAGAAGAAAGAAAAGGCAGCGACCCCGTCCTGGGGTACGTCTTACGACATTCGTCCGCTAACGATCTCCCAACTCGACGAGTGCTGGCGTCTCGATCAACGTTGCTTCGTCGACGGCGAAGCCTATAGCCGCGAGACTTTCGACTACCTGCTCACTGCTCCCGAAGCAATCGCTTTTCGCGCCGTCACGTCCGGCGGTGTCATGGCCGGCTTCGTCATCGGACTGGTCGAACCGGATCACACCGGACACGTTACGACCGTCGGCGTCGCGCCCGAACACCGGCGCCGCAACCTGGCCAAACGTTTAATGCGACAAGTTGAAGAAGGTTTTCGCAAACGCACCGTAAGGCTCGTCCGACTCGAAGTCCGTACGATGAACACACCGGCACAAAAACTCTATGAGAGTCTTGGCTACACAGTCACTCAGAGACTTCCGAAATACTATTCAAATGGCGGGGACGGACTGTTGATGCTGAAATCGTTGGAAGATACGAAAGACTGACAACCCCTCTGACTAATCTTGCCTAGCCCTTCCTAAGTTCCGTCAAAACCTGTTTCGCAACCGCTTTCAAAGTATCAAAAACTCCGGTGCCCGTTGCTGCCACAGCTTCAATCACGGGTTCGCCTTTGCGCTGTAACTCGGCCGCGAGATCGTCCACCGTAACAATGTTGTTCAGGTCGCGCTTGTTGAGCTGAAGCACGTACGGAAGCTTCATCAGGTCGTAACCCTGAGACCTGAGGTTCTCTTCGAGGTTGTAAAGCGACTCGATGTTGGCGTCCATTCGTTCTTCCTGAGAATCCGCGACAAACACCACGCCGTCGACGCCCTTGAGGATCAGTTTGCGGGAAGCGTCGTAAAAGACCTGACCGGGAACGGTGTACAAGTGGAAGCGCGTCTTGAAACCGCGCACAGTGCCCAGCTCGAGCGGCATGAAGTCGAAAAACAGCGTACGGTCGGTTTCCGTCGCGAGACTGATTAGCTTGCCACGAGCCTGGGGAGCAGTGGAGTCAAAGATGTACTGCAAGTTGGTCGTCTTACCACACAAGCCCGGGCCGTAGTAAACGATTTTGCAGTTGATTTCTCTGGAAGCGTAATTAATAAAGGTCATAGCAAACCGTCAGGTGAAAAGGCTGTCAATGTCTTCGTCAGTGATGCCGGC
>DASUOZ010000567.1:0-3622 GCA_036276375.1 Pyrinomonadaceae bacterium
CGCGGCGCCGTTTAAGCAAAACAAAAACAAACCGCATGGTTTGTACGATCGCGCCGTCACGATGGAAGTTGGCGAAGTCTCCGACATTCCGACTCGTTACGCCGGCAACTGGTACATCCTGCGCCGTGGAGATTCCGTTCCCAAAACGTTCGAACAGACAAAAAACGACCTGCTGGTCTCAGCGCGCAATGCACGCGGCTACGGTGTGGCGCTCGAGATCGCCAAAAAAGCCGCGGCGCGTTTGAAGGAAACCAAGGATCCGCAAAAGGTGGCGCAGGAGTTTGCCGCGGAAGCCAATATGAACGCTGGGGAAATGGTGCGCGAGACCGGTTACGTTAAAACGGGCGATGACGTACCGGATATCGGCACGAACCAACAGTTTGAGCAGGCGCTCGCTGCACTCAACAATCCGAATGACGTGGGCGATCAGGTCAGCGTCAAAGACGGGTTCGCGATCCCGATGCTCCTCGACAAGAAAGAGCCGCGCATTCCGGAGTTCGACGAAGTGAAAACAGAGGTCGCGGAGGCGATCAAGCAGCAGCGCGCGAAGGAACAGCTCGATCAGAAGGCGAAGGAGCTCGTCGCGAGTTTGAGTAGCCCTGAGGCCGTCAAAACGGCGGGTGAGAAAGACGGGTTCGACTCCGGTTACGAAGAAGGCTTCAAGCTGAGTTCGACCTTAGGAAAAGCAGGTACGAGCACCGCAATCGACGACGCGATCTATAACCTGAAAGAAGGTGAGGTCAGCAGGACCCCGATCAAAGTGGACGACAAATGGGTGATTGTCGGCATCGTGAAGCGGATCGAACCTGACTTTAAGGCGTTCAACGAAGGCGAACGTGATCGTTTGAAACAGCAACTGCTCAGCGCCCGTCAGAACCAGGTCTTTGAGGACTACATTGCCGGAGTGCAGCAGAAGATGAAACAGGACGGCAAGATCAAGATCTATGAAGACGTGTTGAAGGCGCTGGATGAAGCGACGCCAGTGGCTGAACCAGCGTTACCTCCCGGATTCAACCTTCCATCGCAGTAAACCTTCGGCAAGTAAAGACTTCCAGGGGTGGTCAGCGAAACTGGCCACCCCTGCGAGTTTCTAGTTGCCCATCAATGGTCCAACATCAGCCTGCGGAACGGCCGTGCGGATCTGTAACTCGTTGGCTGTCGTTACGATCTTCATGTTAGCCAACGCACTCTTCGCCAGCACGCCCTTCGCTCCCGACAAGCGACCGACCAGCAAAGCTCCAAACTGTTTCAAACCTTCGAGCGTGTCGCCGAGGTTCTTCGCTGCGTCGGCGTTCACCGCCCGCGCCGCGAGCAGCAGTTCGAGATCTTTTTCCGTCGCGCCGACGGAGCCGTAGACTTGTCGCAACCGGCTCAAGTCAGTCGCGATCGGTGCGTTGCCGATGTCGAGATTGCGAATCAACTGCTCGGAGACGTTGCTGCCAAAGCCGATGATTGCGTTTGGGTCGCGAGTCGCGAGCGCGATCAATTCAGCGTTGGCGCGTTTGCGCGAACGAGCGGCATCGATCGCAGCGTGCACGCCGTTTAGATCGCCGAGCGCGAGCACGTTGTTGTCGAGTGCCGTCACGGCGAGCTCGTTGATGCGAACGTCAAACATACCGATCAAGCGCAGATTATCGAGGTGGAAGATGTAGATCGTTTTACCCTGATACTTTTCCTCGCGATAGGCGCCATTCGAAGCGACTCTTCCGGCCGCGACCATTGCCGCCGGCTTGAATGCGCCGTTGGCCAACGCGATCGTTTGCGCTTTCGTCACGCCCTCGGCCGGATAATTGAACCGCACACCCAACGCCACCTGTTCGAAGGTGCGCGCGTCGAGACCGGTCCGCGTTTTAAACGATTCAATACTGGCGTTAATCTCGGCCAACTTCGCGGGGTTACTGGCGAGTATTCGCGGCATCGCGTCGTTGAGCAGTTGCCGCACTTTGACGTGGGCGACTGCGTCTGATTCCGGCAACGACGCGAGCAGCCCCGTTGCAGCGGGCGCATTGTTGCGATTACGTGTTTGCGCCGGCGCCAGGGAATAACAGAGCGCCAGAACGATAATTGCGAGGTTTAGAAGTTTTACTTTCACTACGAAAACCTTTCCAGGTAATTACTGTTACGGGAGATTTGAGTGGCTGCACTGCGATGCCCGAAGGCGTTGCTAGGGTTTGCCGATCTCACTGAATCTCCTGGGAGTACTCCAATGGTTCCGAAACTCGTCCGGCGAAATCTCCTGGTAGTCGTTCGGAACAATAAAGAGAGCTCGCTCAACGTCGAGCGAAATGTCTGTAAGCTCCATCATAACGCGCTTGCCGTCACCTGATTTCGTTTCAGACTTGATCGGCATCTGCAGCTCCTCGTCCACCCAGATCAGAGTCTCAATAGCGCTGACGTTTGTACCCGTGGAACTGTTAACAACGGCGCGATACTTTAGGGTGGTGCGACCGTTGACAGTTTCAGTGCCGATTTTCTGGTAGGTGGTGGCGATCGGGTCGGTGTGTAACAAACGATCGGGCGTAGTATCTGACTCTTGTTCGCTAACGGAAGTTTCCTTCTGGTCCAACTTAGTCAGGTCGACAAAGGCGTTCGAGTCCGGAAATAGTAAAAACTTTCGTTCCTGGCCGTAGAGGAAGACAAGACGCTCGGGAACCATTTTCGGCTCGTCGCGACGCCATTCGCCATCGCGGGCGATTAGGGTTTCCGTGATGGTAGTTTCACCGTTGGCCGTGACGGTCGTGATCGTACGTGTGGCGCGGTAGCGTTCGGGCTCTTTTGTTGGAAACGGCGGAGTTGAAGAGACGATGGTCTCGTTTGCGTTGGTGTCCGGGGCTACTTTCTGACTCTGTGCACAGGACGCGACGAGGATGAGTGCACAAAAAGAAAGCACGGTCTTCTGCGTCTGGCGGCGCGTCAGCATTTTCGGCTCACACTCGTTCCAACAGCAGGGCCAAACCCATGCCGCCGCTGACGCACAGAGTCGCGAGCCCGAGCTTCGCCTGGCGCTTTTGCATTTCATGGACCAACGTGGTCGTGATGCGCACGCCCGTGCACCCGATCGGGTGGCCCAACGCGATGGCGCCGCCGTTGACGTTCAAGCGCGTGGCATCGAAGCCCAACTCGCGGTCGCACGCGATCACCTGCGCCGCAAAGGCTTCGTTCAGCTCGATCAGATCGATTTGGTCCAACGTCAGGTTCTGGCGGGCGAGTAGTGCCCGGATGGCCGGCACCGGACCGATTCCCATGATGTCCGGGGCGACGCCGGAGATTTCGTAATCGACGATCCGCGCCTGTGCCGCGACACCGGTTCGTTTCAGACCGTCTTCGCTCAAAACGACGAGTGCGGCCGCGCCGTCAGTGATGCCGGAAGAGTTACCGGCGGTGACGCTGCCGTCCTTGTAAAAGACCGGCGGCAGTTTGGCGAGATCGGCGAGCGTGGTACCGGCGCGACAGTGTTCGTCCCGCGCAAAGCTGGTCGTTTCGTTCTTGCGGCCGGCAATTTCGAGCGACATCACTTCGTCTTTGAAGCGGCCCGAATTGATTGCGGCTTCTGCCTTTTGCTGCGAGCGCAGGGCAAATTCGTCCTGTTCCTCGCGCGAGATCTCGTATTGCCGCGCGAGTT
>DASUOZ010000568.1:0-4300 GCA_036276375.1 Pyrinomonadaceae bacterium
TCAAGCACGCGCGCCGGGAACCGACGGTCATCGTGCTGGAAGATCTCGACTCGCTCATCAACAAAGTGAACCGCGCGTTCTTCCTGAACGAGCTCGACGGGTTCCGCGTGAACACCGGCGTCGTCGTATTAGCCACAACCAATCACCCGGAGAAACTCGACGAGGCGATTCTCGATCGTCCGAGCCGCTTCGATCGGAAGTACACTTTCGATCTTCCCGGGGAATTAGAGCGTCTGGCGTACGTCGAAAAGTGGAACGGGGAACTGCAACGCGAGTTGCGCGTCTCGAACCGCGTGGGACGGACGATTGTCGCTGAGACAGACGGGTTCTCGTTTGCTTATTTGAAGGAACTGTTTGTGGCTTCGCTGGCGCAGTGGATGTCTGACGCGGGCAAGACGTCGATGGACGACGTGATGCTCGGCCAGGTCAGGTTGCTCCGCGGCCAGATGAAGGGCAAAAAGAAAAAGCGGGCTAAGTCAGCTTAATGACTCATCGCGTAAATGACGACGTTGATTCCGACCTTGTAAGCGGGTAGACCGTATTTCACGGGGTAGGAGGGATCGTTGATCCATTCCCACGCATCGCCGAGATCGCAGTTGCGCGCGATGAACGCGACGAGGCGGCCGTTCTTGTTTTCAATGCCCATGTAGTGTGGCACCACGCCGCCTTTTTCCGACGTGATGCCACGCTGGGCATTGTAAACGTTTGGCACCTGGACCACTTCTTCCACGTCGAGATACGCGTGAAAGATTGGGTGGCTCAACGGCAGATCCTTAATCTCAAACTCGGGCACGATCTTCTGAAACTGCTCCTGCACGTTTCGCCATTCGTACTCGCCCCAGAAATCATCGAGAAAGACGAAGCCGCCGCGCATGATGTACTCACGGAGTCGCGCGGCCTGTTCGTTTGAGAGATCCATAAAGCCGGGCTCGACGATGTAAAGAATCGGGTAGTCGAAGATGCGGTCGTCAAGAATCTCGAGCGCCTCCGGACGCGGCGCGATCTTGAGGTTCGTGCCGGCCCACTCGCGCAAGCCGACGATGAAATTGTTGTCGGCTTCGGGATAGTCGGTGGTCCATGTGCCGCCGCCGTAGCCTCTGCGACCGTAACCACGGAACGGCGATTCGTAGATCGTGCGGACGAAAGTGAACTCGCCAAACGACGGTCCCGAGTCCGCGGGAGTCGAGCTGGGGCGGCGACGATTGCGGAAGTTGCCAAAATCGTCGAATGGACGTTGGGCCACAGTCGGGATCAACAGCGCCCCGACCAGCAACGCCGGTAAAACGACTAGCTTGAAAAACCTTGTCATCATAATGCCTGGTCCAGAAACGCCGTTCAGAGTTCAAGTCGGGTTTGTATGGCAATCGGCTTTTGCCGCAAAGTATATTTGCCACAAAGAACCAAAAGAATCACAAAGGCTTTGCTGACAGGTTTGTGCCTTTTGTGCCTCTTTGTGGCAACCTGAACCTTGAACTCAAAACGCTACTGCTTCGGTTTCGCGCCCGATAGTCTCCGGTAATACTCTTCAACCGCCTTGCGATACTTCTCAGGCGCGGCGCCTTCGTCACGCAGACGCAGATTCGTGCGGCCGCTTTGCTGTTGCAGTTGGCGGCTCAATTCCAACTCCAACTGGCGCAACGGCTCGACGACCGCGTTCTTCAGATACGACGCGGTGGCCGCATCGCCTTCCATCTTGCCGTCGGCGAGCCGGCGCAGCTCTTCGATCACTTCGTCGAGACGTCCGGCGCCCAGGCCGGTCGCGCCCCACTCGCGTCGAAGATCCTGCGCTTCGCGCAGTCGTTCGCGAATCTCGGCGGGGAGTTGACGATTGTCGCCCCAGTCACCGCCCATTTGCCCTGAGCGATCGATGCCGCCGCGGTTGCGGTTGCCGTCTGACTGACCGCCATTTTGGGTGCCGCCTGCCTGCTGACTACCTTGCTGTTGTCCACCTTCAGAACCCTGCTGACCCTGCTGGCCGCGTTGACCTTGTTGGCCGTCTTGTCCCTGCTGACCTTCCTGGCCTTCCTGTCCGCGTTGTCCTTGTTGGCCTTGTTGGCCTTGTTGGCCGCGCTGGCCCTGCTGACTTTGTTGATTGCCGGCCTGTTGACTGTTGCCGTTGCGACGTGAGTTTTCATCGAGACGCCGCCGGAGCGAATCAAGATTGTCCGCCAACTGCCGCGTGCGATCGAGGTTCTCTTCCGCACTCGATCCATTCGCGCCGCGCGCGCTCTGCTCCGCGGCCTGCAAACGCTCCGAAAGGTTATTCAGACTACGCTCGATCGCGCGTTCGTCCGTACGGCCGCCGCCTTGTTGACCGTTTTGCTGACCCTGCTGGCCGCCTTGTTGACCATTCTGTTGGCCATTAAGGGCTTGTTTGCCTTCACGAATCCTCTCCGCGACCCGATCGCGCGCCAGCGAATCCGCGGCGTCTTTCAACTGGCGCGCGGCGCGCTGTTGTCCCTGGCCCTGTCCGGCGCCCATCGCGCGCGCCGACTGCTCGATGTCCTGCTGCAAACCACCCACCGAATCAGCCAGCGCGTCTTTGCGTTCCGCCAACTGCTCGCGAGTCTTGCGCGAGTTTTCATCCTGCGCCCTCTGCCCGCCGCGTCGCGCGAGACTCTCCATGTCTTTTGCGATCTCACGTTGTCGCGAGGCCGCCTGCGCCGCACGCTGACGCAAGTCGGCGATCTGTTGCTGGCGTCCGGAAGAGCCAGACTGTCCACCGCTCTGTCCAGCGGCGCCATCCATCTGTTGCAGACGCTCTTGTGCCTGCCGCAAGCGTTCCAGCGCGCGTTCGTTCTGCGCGATCGCGTCGCTTGAGTTAGTGCGCGACGAGGCTTGCGCCTTCTGCATCTCGTCGGCGGTTTGGTTGAGTTGACGACTCAGCTCCTGCATCTGCGCGTCGCGGCGTTCACGCGACAACCGCTCCAACTCTCGCGCGGCTTTACGTGTTTCTTCGATCAGCTCTTGTTGTTGTCGCTGATTACCACCGCCACCGCCGCCGTTCGCCGCCTGTTGAGCGCGGCGACGCTGCTCTTCGAGCGCGGCTTGTTGGCGGCGCGCGAGCTCTTCCAAACGCCGTTCGGCTTCACTCTTCTGCTGTTGGGCTTGCTGTTGCTGCGCGCGTTGCACGGTCTCGTACTGGTTCTTCATCTTGTCGAGCTCGAGCTCGAAGAGACCGGCGAGCTCCTGTTGCTCGCGTTGACCTCCGCTGCCGCCGCCGTTGTTCTGATTACCAAAGGCGACTTGCACTTCACGAAAGATCGCATCAGCGGCGAGCAATCTTTGTAACGCGCGTTGTTCGGGAGGCAACGCATCCTTGCCCGCTTCCTTGCGCAACGGAGGCGGCGCACCTTCCATCTCCTTTGCGGCCTGGCGCAGGTGCTCCGCCATTTCGGCGACCTGCTGTTGGCCCTCGATGTCGCCGAGACGACGGCCCATGCGATCCAGAAACTCCAGCGTGTCAGTGCGCAGTTTCTCCTGGCCGGTGGCGACCGCTTCGTAACCGTCTTTGCGCTCCTGCCCGGTGTACTTATCGCCTTCGCGAATCAGGCGATGTGTCGCCGCGATCAAATCCTTCTGGCGACGCGACAAAGCATTCTGCTCCTGATCGCCGTCTTGTCCAGCGCCACCTCCCTGTTGCTGTTGCGACTGCTTGTACTCCATCTCAAACGGTTTCACTTCGATGAAGTAAATGTCACTGGTGGCTTCGTTGCTCGCGTCGCGCGCCTTCGCGTAATACGAAATGAAGTCGCCCGGTTTGAGGTTGTACTCTTCGAGGAAGAACGTGTAGGCGGCGCTGAGCGAGCGTGCCGATTCGCGCGTCAGTTGTTGCAGGTTGACCTTCTTTTCTTCGGCGCCGTTGACTGAGAAGTGCAGGTCCATCGAGAGCACGCCGTAATCGTCCTCGGCGCGTGCCTGCGTGAAAACCTCTTCGAGGTTCGTGGCCTTTTTGTCGCGTCCGGGTTTGTCGAACGAGATCACCGGCGGCTGATCGGAGAGCACGGAGACGTCGTACTCGTTTGAACCGCGATACGCTTCGCCGTCGTTGCTGACGAGCTCGATGTAATAGCTCGTATCGCCGGCGACTGTTAAATCGCCGACGAAGTCGTTGCCCTGCAAACGCATGTCGCTCTTCTTGCCGTCAGCAAAGACGATGCGCGCGGCGCGCACCTTGCCGGACAGCTTGGCCGTGATCGTCGCGACCGTTCCTTTCAACGCCACGATGTCGCCGCCGTCCTCGACGGTCTTGGTCGGCAGGTTGGTGAACGCAGGGAAGTTGAGCGTCAAATCGAGTTGT
>DASUOZ010000569.1:0-2767 GCA_036276375.1 Pyrinomonadaceae bacterium
GATCCCATGCGCATTCAAGCGAACGGTATGGGCGCCTCGAATCCGTTGGCGCCAAACACGACGGTGGCGGGACAGAGGAAAAACCGCCGAGTTGAGATAACATTCACGTCGCCGCTGCCTAAGAGCACCGCGGCGAATTAATGTTTCCACTCGATCCGCTCGAAATACTACAGGTAACCGGTTATAGCGTTGGCGCGCTGCTGCCCCTGTGGATGGCGGTGCAGCTCGTCCTTCACCGGAGCAAACTCACTCCACTCGAACGATTGCTTGCGGCGCTCGCTCTCACGATGGGCGGCTGGCACACCAGCAATCTCGTGATCACGCTGCACGGTCTCTTTGATCTCGGTCCCGACACCTGGACCACACTGCTACGCATTGCCGATACGGTCGCCGTCGTCAGCATCACCTTCGCTTACTCGTTTCTGCTGCACGTTCACCTGCATCTCTGGGCCAACGCACACGGCCGCGATCTCAACCGCAGCGAACGCATCCGCGTTTACCTCTCTTACGTTCCCACGATCTTTCTGCTCGTGACGGTGCCGCAACTCTGGACCGGCGACTACGCGCCGATGCTGTTGAAGCTGTCGCCGTTTGTAATTCCGTTTGCCTGCTGGATCGCATACGTGCTCGGGCTGATCGCGTTGACTGAGTTGCTGATCGCGCGGCGGAGCGGGAATCAAAGCGAGAAGCGGATCATGCGGACGCTGGCGGCGTCGTTCATCGGTGTTGGCGTCGTGATCTTTGCCGCGCTCGGGTTTGAGCTCTGGCAGGGAACAGTCGCCGGCGCGTATTTGCGGACGATCGCCAATCTCGGTTCGCTGCTGCCTTCGGCGTTGCTGGCTTATTACATCTATCGCTACCGCTACCTCGAAATCATTATCGAGGAGAGTTTGGTAGTGGTGACGTTTGCGACCGTCGTGCTGACGGTTTACGTGTTTGGCATACGCACCATCGGCGACTGGATGACCCAAGCGTACGGCGTGCGACCGGGACTTGTCGAAGCGCTCCTGATCCTCGCACTCGCGCTGCTGGCGGCGCCGTTACGCGGCTGGCTGGCCCAACGTTTCCACAAGCTCTTCGAACGCGAGGCCGCGCTCTACAAAGAGATCGTTTCGCGCATCGGCGCTTACGCCGGACAGTACAAAGACCTGTCTGATCTGCTTCATTTCGTCGAAGAGCGAACCACGCGGGCGCTGGGCTTGAGAAAGTTGAAGATCTTCATACCCGAAGAGGGGATTTTTGCCGAACCGTGGATCGGTCAGGCGCTGGAGTTGTCACAAACAAACGGTTGGGAACCTGTCGAAGACGCACCGCTTTTACTGGACCACGGTTTTAAGATCGCTTACCCGATGCGACGCGAAGAACAGGTCGAAGGACTGCTGGCTGTTGATGCCTCGTCGGCGGGTCTGACGCCGGACGTGCGTTCGGTGATGGAGCTTTTAGCCGGTCAGGTCGCAATCGCGATCGACGATTCGCGGTTACTTGAAGAAAACCTGCGGCTGGAGCGCGAGCTCGCCGAACGCGAACGGCTCGCCGCGCTGGGCCGTATGGCGGCGACGGTGGCTCACGAGATCAAGAATCCTTTGTCGGCCATCAAGTCGATCGCGCAGGTGATGCGTGAAGACGAACAGCTCAACCATGAATACGAACGCGATCTGCGCTTGATCGTGGGCGAGACCGATCGCCTGAGCCAGAGCGTCACGCAACTGCTCAGTTTTGCGCGTAAAGAAAGTGCTTCCGAACAGCCGTTGGGAGTTGATGAGTTGTTACACTCGGTCATCGATCTCTTCCGCGCAAATGCGCGCGAACAGGGAATCAGGCTCGACTGCGAGATCAGATCTGACGCGACGCTGACGGGAAAATGTGTTTCCGCGTTGCGCGATGCCGTCTCGAATCTGCTGTTGAATGCTTTACAAGCAACGCCGAGTGGCGGACGCGTGGCCCTTATCGCCGATGCGACGAACGGGGAACTCTCGATCACGGTCGAGGACAGCGGCGCGGGCATCGCGCCTGATCTGCGCGAACGGGTTTGGGAGCCGTTCTTCACCACGCGCCAGCGCGGCACTGGCCTTGGCCTCGCAATCGTTCGCAAGCGGGTGCAGGAAGTCGGCGGTGCGGCCTCGCTCGGTGCGCCAGCTAACGGCCGCGGCGCTGTTTTTCACCTCCGCCTGCCTCTCTAAAACGCCGGAACTTTACGACGCTCGTCGCGTGTTATTCGTGGCCCAATTTGATTGAAGGAGAAATCGCAATGCATCGAAAAGTTTTCAGCCTGTTCCTACTCACGCTCTTTCTGCTGGCCGCCGGTCTGAGTGTTCAAGCGCAAACGCCGGCACAAGCTGAGATAAAAGAAGACGATACCAACCTCGAAACGCAACTCTACATGATCCTGGGAACAAACCAGGACGTCGCCGACTCTAAGATTCCGGCTTCGCTCGACCCCGTTATCAAACAACTGCGCGCCACGTTGCCGTTCAAGAATTATCGGCTCGCCGCCACTTTGGTAAATCGAGTGAAGAACGAAGGAAGGCTCGAGCTCGGCTGGGTCGGTGCGCCCTTGACGTCCGCAATCGATCCTGCTCAGCCAACAACGCGAAGCTCTTTCCGCATTCGGCATATCAAGCTCGGGCGCAACAGCGAAGGACAATCGATGGTGCAAGTGGCCGGTTTCGCTTTTAACGCGTCGATTCCGTTTCCGGTAGCCGGCGCCGTCGCTGCCAATAATCCCGCGATGCCGGTGTTCAACTATGAAGGCACCAGCTTGTCGACT
>DASUOZ010000570.1:0-5838 GCA_036276375.1 Pyrinomonadaceae bacterium
TATCCTGTTTGCGGTAATAGACCATTCCCGAGCGCAGAAAGGCGGTCGCATACTGGCCTTCTTTCAGCTCGATGGCTTTTGCGTAACTGGCCAGCGCCTGATCGGGTTTGCCGTCGTTTTCATAGGCGTAGCCGAGGTCGAAATACACCTGGCTCTCGTTCGGTGACAGCTCGACAATGCCGCTGTAGGCCTTTA
This sequence comes from Pyrinomonadaceae bacterium, assembly GCA_036276375.1. Classification (GTDB taxonomy): domain Bacteria; phylum Acidobacteriota; class Blastocatellia; order Pyrinomonadales; family Pyrinomonadaceae; genus PSRF01. The sequence continues at coordinate 196 of DASUOZ010000570.1, forward strand.
CCGCGTCATCAAAATTCCGGGTGACCATCGCCGTAATTGCATCGAGGTAGAGTGCGTCTCTTTCGGTGATCGCCATTCCGTTGCGCGTCAGACCCTGAATGGCCAGCAATTCATCTTTGGCTCTATCGATGTAATCGAGCTCAGTCCAGGCCTGAGCCAGGCGCGCACGCGCGAGGGAGTAGTTGCCGTCGATTGCGATCGCCTGCTCGAGCGCCTTGCGGGCTTGATGCGCGGCGCCGTTGCGGAGGGCGTCGCTGCCGGTCTCGTACCACTGCTTAGCAGCGGGGGTCGGCTCGTAGTATTTACGCGGCCAGAAGTGAATGACGGCCCAGATGGCGAGACCGCTGGCTACAATCATCAAGATGAATGAAAGCAGCGAAAAGCGCTGCCGGCGGAGTTGCAGTGTGAGTGTCGCGAGGGCGCTGGTGGCGCGGTGCGCGTCACCCGCTGTGGGTTGGCTCGACTTGCTGACCACCGGCACGCCGTTGCCACCCAAACCGCCAATCGCCGTCTGTAGGTCCCTCAGCATGTCGTCCGCCGACTGATAACGGTCATCGACTTTCTTTTGCAGCGCTTTCATCGTGATGCGATCGAGCGCGGGCGTGATCTGCGGATTGTGGGTCGACGGCCGCGGTGGCGTGACGTGAATGATCTGCGCGCCGATTTCCAGCACGCTCGCCCCGGAAAACGCCGAACGTCCGGTCAAACACTCGTACAACAGCGCGCCGAGCGCGAAGATGTCGCTGCGGCCGTCGATCTGTTTGCCCGTGGCTTGTTCGGGCGATAGATAAAGCGGCGTGCCGACGATAACGTCGCTGCGAGTTTGCGTTGAATAAATTGTCTGCGCGTCGAGGTCGACTTCGCTCGACGGCGGCTCAACCAAATGCTTCACCAGGCCGAAGTCGAGCACTTTCACAACGCCGCGTTCGTTAACGAGAATGTTCGACGGCTTGATGTCGCGGTGGACGATGCCGTGATGGTGCGCTTCCGAAAGCGCTTCAGCGATCGACGAAACGATTTCCACCGAGCGGCGCAACGTCAGGCCTTCGTCCAGCAGTTGGCTCAACGACTTGCCCTTCACAAACTCCATCACGAGAAAAGGCTGGCCCGTCGACGTTTCGCCGTAGTCGTGAACGATCGCGATGTTTGGGTGCGTCAGGGCCGAAACGGCGCGCGCCTCGCGGATGAAACGAGCGCGATAGTGGTGGTCCGTGGAAGTTAAAAACTTGATGGCGACGCGGCGCGCGAGGTGCTGGTCCTCGGCGAGATAGACTACGCCCATACCGCCTTCGCCGAGCTTTTCGAGAATACGATAATGGGAAACCGTCTGGCCGATCATCATCAACCACAGAGGAACACGGATTAGACGGGCATAGACTAAACTACTTTAGTCCCGGATTTCACGTAAGTTTTGTGGCGCGGATCTTCGCTTCCTGAGATTCGCGGAACTCGTGCAGCTTTTGGCGCAGTTCAGGACGGCTGTTTGCGAGGATAGCTACCGCGAACAACGCGGCGTTAATTGCGCCGGGTTTGCCGATGGCGAGGGTCCCGACCGGGATTCCGCCCGGCATTTGGACCGTCGCGAGCAGCGAATCGAGACCATTCAAAGCGTCGCTTTTCATCGGCACGCCCAGGACCGGCAACGTCGTATGTGCGGCGAGCACGCCCGCCAAATGCGCGGCGCCACCGGCCGCCGCGATGATCACTTCCAGGCCGCGTTCTTCGGCGCTGGAGCCAAACTCCGCCGCCAGCGACGGCGACCTGTGCGCCGAAATCACACGGCTTTCGTGGGCCACGCCAAACTGCGCCAGCGTCTCGTCCGCATGCTTCATCGTGTCCCAGTCTGACTGGCTACCCATGATTACGGCGACCAGTGGCCTGCTATCCTGATTTTTGTCCGTCATATCTCCTGTCCTACTCACCCTGGTCTAGTGAAAACCCGCGTTGTCCGTCGAACGTGTACAAACCTTCCGTCTTAATAAAATCAAATCCATCACCCGCGACGCGCCCAAGTAGCGAGATGATCTGCGGGTGCGAAACTTTGCCGCCATCAGCTTCGGCCAGGAACCGGCAGCGCCAGTGGTCGGAACAGAACGTCTCAGTGTGACCGCCGGGCCAAACCTTAACGCCCCGATTGCTGATCATTGACAACTTCAGACCATCACCGTTCAAACGGCTCAATCCATCGCCGAGGTCGTTGGCGGTGCCTTTGGTCCAATCGAGAAAAACGTCAACGCCGACCAGTTCTTTATGCGGCGCCGGCTTGGTTGCGCCGGCGATGGGGCGTGAAACCGCCTCGCCAGCTTTCTTGTACGAGCGAGGTTTCAAAATCTGCGGCGTCTGGCCCAGGCGCTCAACCACGGCTTCCGCAAACTCTTTCGTTCCGACCTTCTGCTTACTGACGTTCTCGTCGTAGATGTCGTACGTATGTATACCGTCTTCAATCGTTCGCAGCCACGCGTTGTGAACGCGTTCCGCGTGGTCAGTCAGACCAACGTGCACGAGCATCATCACCGCGCCGAGCAACAGTCCCGAAGGATTCGCGAGGTTCTGCCCGGCGCGCCGCGGCGCCGATCCGTGAATCGCTTCAAACATTGAAACGTGTTCACCGATGTTTGCCGAACCCGCCAAACCGACGGAACCGGCAATTTGCGCAGCCACGTCGGAAAGCACGTCGCCATAAAGGTTCGGCATCACGACCACGTCGAAAGCTTCGGGCGTGTCGGCCAGTTTCGCGGCGCCGATATCGACGATCCAGTGCTCGTTTTCAATGTCTGAATACTCCGCCGCGATTTCATCAAAGATCTTATGAAACAGACCGTCGGTCAGTTTCATGATGTTGTCTTTCGTAAAGCACGTTACTTTCTTACGATTGTTTCGCCGCGCGTATTCAAAAGCGTAACGAATGATTTTCTCTGAGCCCGGACGCGAGATCAGTTTCAGGCACTGCACGACCTGGTTCGTTTGCCGGTGCTCGATTCCGGCGTAAAGATCCTCTTCGTTCTCGCGCACGATCACCACGTCCATGTTCGGGTGCTTGGTTTCGATGAAAGGGTGATAGGCAACACACGGGCGCACGTTAGCGTACAGACCCAGCACCTTGCGAACTGTGACGTTCAGGCTCTTGTAACCACCGCCTTGTGGCGTGGTGATCGGCGCCTTGAGAAACACTTTGGTGCGTCGCAACGACTCCCACGAGCTCGGCTCGATGCCGGAGGAGTTGCCGGAGAGGTAAACTTTCTCGCCGATATCGATGGTTTCGATGTCCAGCGGCGCGCCTGCCGCTTCCAGAATCCGGAGGGTGGCGGCCATGATCTCGGGGCCGATGCCATCGCCGTTCGCCACAGTGATAGGGATAAGTTGTGCCATTTATCTAACCTTTCGGGGTGTTTCGCGACAGTTTACACGGATATAGCGAAAATGTCCTTGACGCGTTTCGGAACACTCCTGCATACTTTTGCCTACCAGATACCTGCTCTCGCGCATCAACGGTGACTGCGCCTGCCCGTGATCGTTAAGCGACGAGGTTCGGCTGATAGAGAGTGAGGCAGTTGTCAACCAGTTAGAAGCCGCTCTCGAGATTTTTTAGAGCACCGGGTTCGTCGCAGCTCGCCGAAAGTATCGGTAGTCCCCCCCGAACTGGATCAGCGAATTCCAGCAAGCCCGCGCTTCCAATCAGATAAGGATAGTAAGAATGGCTACGAAACTATATGTAGGAAACCTCTCGTTCCGTACTACGAGCGAGGAACTCCGCGAGGCTTTCGCGGCAGTTGGCACAGTCGAATCAGCTTCGGTGATTGAAGATCGAGAAACTGGACGATCACGCGGCTTTGCTTTTGTGGAGATGGCAACCCCTGAGGAGGCAGCAGCAGCTATCGAGGCATTCAACGGTAAGGACTTCGGCGGCCGTAATTTGACGGTCAATGAAGCCAAGCCGAGAACTGATCGGGGTGGCGGCGGTCGTGGCGGTTACGGCGGTGGCCGCGGCGGCGGTCGTGGTGGTTACGGCGGTGGCCGTGATCGCGACAACGATCGTTACGAACGCGAACCACGCTGGTAGTAAAACCGGCCACGGATTTACACAAACCAACACGGATTGAATTTAGTCCGTGTAACGCACGTGAAAGTCCGTGGCTATTTTCTTGCCTCGGGTTTGAGCCTCAGACTCAGCCTCTCAGTCCCGCGCATAACCTCAACCACGTATTCTTCGCCCGCTTTCATTTCACCGAGCATTGCCGTGTAGTCGTAGACGTCTTTGATGTCGCGGGCGCCGATTTTCACGATCTTGTCTCCGGCTTTGAGTCCGGCTTTGGCGGCCGGTGAGTCGTCGCGAACGCCGTCAATTAACAGTCCGTCTTTGCTGTCGGCATAGTTTGGAATGGTGCCGAGATAGACGCGGAAGCCGCCGGTGCGTGGCGCCGGGTCGGATTTGGCGGTCGTGTAAGTCAGACGTTTGTCTGCCGTGTCGAGTTGGTTGACTATGCGCGCGACCATTTTCAGGATCAGAACTTGATCGTCGTAGTTAATCTTTTCAAACGTATCCGACGGTTTGTGATAGTCGTTGTGCGTTCCGGTCCAGAAGAAGAGCACCGGGATCTGTTTGGCGTAGAACGACGAATGGTCGCTTGGGCCAAAGCCGTCCTCGTTGAGCGTCAGTTGAAACGACTTCTCTGTGTCGGCGGCCATGATGTCGCGCCACTCTTTCGCGGTGCCGACGCCGCCGATCACGAGGCGACGATCTTTCATGCGGCCGATCATGTCCATGTTGATCATCGCGACGGTGTTCGCAAGCGGCAACAGCGGATGATTGACGTAGTAGTTTGAGCCGAGCAGTCCTTCTTCTTCACCGCCGAACGCCATGAAAACGATCGTTCGCTTTGGTGTTTGTGACGTGAAGAGCCGCGCGAGTTCCAAAACGCCGGCGGTGCCGGACGCGTTGTCGTCAGCGCCGTGATGAATATCGCCGGAAGTGGGAGCGAGGCTGCCGCTGCCCTCGCCGCCGCGGCCCAGGTGATCGTAGTGCGCGCCGATGATGATGACTTCTTTTTTGAGCAGCGGATCGGAGCCTTCGAGCATGCCGATGACGTTGTAAGCGGGAACTTCGTTACGAACGATGTCGGTGGTGAGCAGCAGCGACCCATTCAATGGCCGAGTACTAGGCGACTGTTCGAGTTGCGCGACTGACAAACCTGACGTTTTGAGCAGACGGTCAGCGGCCTGGCGTGAGATTACGACCACGGGTAAACCTGCGTCTCCCGCAGTGTTGTCGTAACGGAGTTGAGCCAGGCGGTCGTCAGTGAAGTTGGCTTCACGAGCGATGACCACCAGCGCTTTGGCGCCCGCGTTACGAGCAGCGACGGCTTTCCAGCGCACGCCTTCGAACCGCGCAAACTGGCCGTGCGGATTTGCTGCGTCGGGCGTGCCCTGGAGCGCGACGGCGATCTTGCCGCTGGCGTTCCCGCTCGCGTAATCGTTGTGGTTAAGTTCCGAAGCCGTGATTCCGTAACCGACAAACATGAGACCCCCGTCGACTTTAGCCGAGGAGGAAAAACCGAGAGGCAGCCAGTCGGTGCCGGCGGTCTCTATCGCGACGGGCGATTCCGGAGTGTCGCCACGCGAGAACAGGAACCCGTTATCTTTGCC
>DASUOZ010000571.1:0-8181 GCA_036276375.1 Pyrinomonadaceae bacterium
GTTCGATCGTTTTAGCCAGGCAGACAGCACGACGACGCGCCATCACGGCGGCCTCGGGCTCGGTTTGGCGATCGCGCGTCACCTGGTTGAAATTCACGGTGGCACGATCCGCGCGGCCAGTCGCGGTGAAGGCCAGGGTGCGACGTTTACGATCACGCTGCCGCTGCTTGATTCGAAAGTGAAGACGCTCGAACCCGCCACCACCGATAAACCGCTGGCCTACGCTACGCAGATGTTGTCAGGCGTGAATGTGCTGTTGGTGGATGACGATTCGGACACACTAAAACTGATGGCGACGGCGTTGGCCAGGAGACAAGCGAACGTCACTGCGGTATCTTCCGCAGGTGAGGCCATACAGGCCATCAGACAAAAACGGCCGGACGTGCTCGTGTCGGACATCGCGATGCCCGACGAGGACGGTTACGGGTTGATTGAAAAAGTGCGGTCGCTGGAAAACGGTGAAACGCAGAACATTCCGGCGGTCGCGATTACGGCGTACGCGAAGGAAGAGGATCGCGAGCGAGCGTTGTCGTCCGGATTTCAAATCTATCTGGCGAAGCCGATTGAGTTACAGGAGTTGGTATCGGTAGTGGCGCGCGCCGCGCGTAGAGATTTTTAGGTTATGTCGTTTATTCACGTGGATGATATTCAGTTGGCTTACACGGACACGGGGCTCGGTCTACCGGTCGTGTTGCTGCATGGCTACCCTTTCAATCGGACGCTGTGGAACGAACAGGTCAGCGCGTTGAGCAACGGCTATCGCGTGATCACGCCTGATCTCCGGGGCCTTGGTGAAAGCGAATCGCGGCCGGGTGCGGCGACGATGAACCGCATGGCCCAGGATGTCGCGGCGTTATTGGACCACCTCGAGATTTCGCGCGCGGTTATTGGTGGACTATCGATGGGTGGATATGTTGCACTCGCGTTCTACAAACAGTTTCCCTCGCGCGTGCGGGCGTTGATTCTGGCAGACACGCGCGCGCAGGCGGATACTGAAGAGGGAAAACTGAGGCGGCATCAACAGGCGCAGAAAGCGCTGGCGGAAGGAATGGCGGGCATTGCGGATGCGATGTTGCCGAAGTTGTTAACGCCGGAAACCGTGAGTAAGCGGCCGGAGGTTGTGAAGCGCGTGCGCGACATGATGCTGAAGACGAAACCGGAGGGCGCCGCGGGTGCGTTGTTGGGTATGGCCGAACGCGAGGATCTAACATCACTGCTGTCGCAGATTACGTGTCCGGCGTTGATTCTGGTCGGACAGGAAGATCCGATCACGCCGGTTCAGGATAGCGAAAAGATGCACCGCGAGATCGCCGGCTCGCGTTTGGTCGTGATCGAGAACGCGTCGCACGTTTCCAACGTCGAGCGCACGGAGCAGTTTAACGAGGAGTTGACGCGCTTTTTGAATCTGTTGAGCTAGATGACGAGTCACAAGAAGTTTACGATTGAGGAGCGTGTGCGCTGGGGCGACGTCGACGCGGCGCGCATTATTTTTTACGGCGCTTACATCCACTTCTTCGAGTTTGCCGAGACCGAACTGTTTCGCGAAGTCGGCCTCGCTTACGGAAAGATGTTTGACGAGCTGAAGATTTGGTTACCGCGCGTGCATCTCGAGTGTGATTTTCGCCGCGCCGCGCGGTTGGACGATTTGTTGGAAGTGAGTGTTTACGTCGGCCGGTTCGGCACGAAGTCGATGAAGCTGAATTTTGAAGTGCGGCGCAAAGGTGAAGAAGGGCTTGTTGCGACGGCGCATTTTGTCCTGGCCGCAGTCAATCAGGACACGTTTGAAACGGTTGCGCTTCCGGCGGAGTTGCGTGACCGGCTCGCACCCTACAACGCAAACGAAAAATGAACGAAGGTTTAGACGAACAAAGAATCGAACGCGACCCAATAAAGCAGTTTCAGCTCTGGTTTGACGACGCCATCGCCGCGAAGTTACCGATGCCGGATGCGACGAGCCTCGCAACCGTCACCCCCGACGGCCGTCCGACTGCGCGCATGGTTTTATTGAAACAGGTCGACGCTGACGGCTTCGTCTTCTTCACGAATTACCAAAGCTCCAAAGCGCGGCAGCTCGAAATCAATCCGTATGCGGCACTCGTGTTTTATTGGCCGCAGCTCGAGCGTCAGGTGCGCGTAGAAGGAAAAGTCGAGAAGACATCGGCGGAAGAGTCGACAGCTTATTTCCGAACGCGGCCGCGGGAAAGTCAGATCGGCGCGTGGGCGTCGCCGCAAAGCGAAGTGATCTCCGCGCGTGAGATTCTCGAGCAGCGGGCGCACGAATTAGCCGAGCAATACTGCGATCGCGAGATAGACTGTCCGATGCATTGGGGCGGCTTCCGTTTGCTGCCCGATCGGATTGAGTTTTGGAAAGGGCGTGTCGGCCGCCTGCACGATCGAATTCTCTACGAGCTCCAGCCTGACGGATCCTGGACCATCAAGCGGCTGGCGCCGTAAGGCCGTCAACTATCACCCATCAGTTGCCTGACAATCTCCACCTTCGCGCCCCACGCTTCCGCCATGGGAACCGTTGAGCGGTGGCTACCTTCAAGCGAACCTTCTTTGGTCCACAAAAAAGGGAAAAACCAGTAGCACCGATCAGTCGGGAGGTTTTGCACGTCTTCCCTCCAGGTGGACCAGCGTAATGCCTTGTAAAAATCGTTGAGATAGGTGGTAAAGAAAGACGCCATAACGTCAGTGAAATTGGCGTGCAACGACTCCCACACCAAATCATCCGGTGACCAGTAATACATCGAACCGAGATCCTCGCCAAACGCACCGCCGTTGATGGCGAAGAATCCGCCGGCGGCGTCGTCGCCAACCAGGTAGAACGCGCCGTCGGTGCGGGTCGAGTTCCATTGGTTTATCGTGCGTGCGAGTTTTTCGTGACCCGAACCCAGCCACCGCAACCATCCGTTATCGACCAGTATTCCTCCGGTATCGTAGGCGAGCGCGCCGAGAGGGGAACGTGTTGTCACTTGCAGGTAGAGCAGTGCGCTCTCGCGCTCCGGGCCGGGTGCAAGCATCTCGCAGGGAACCTCGGCATCGGTCACAAACTGTCGCAGGAGATCGATGGCCGGTTCCTGGGTGTTAATGAGCTCCTTGAGTGAACGTGTATTCATGGCGAGGACCTCCAAATCCTGAGGCGAATCGATCAGAACAACGTGAAGAAGCGTATGCCGATTATCTTCATCTCTGAACCTTCGCGTATAACTGCGTATGCCTCGATCTGATAATACTCGTCCTTTTGGCGAAGCACTCCGCCCTCGCTGTATGACGTGAGTGGTTTTTCAACGTCGATCGTTGGCGGTACGAGAGGTTTGGCTAAGCCAGACTTAAAGAGTTGCATACGCTGGACAGCCGCAGCGTCGCGAGTGAGGTACGCTCGCAACTCTGCGACGTCCTCCTTGAGCGTTTCTGCGAACAGACGAAAGTCTTCGGGCGTGCTCGGTGTTCCCCGACTATAGATCTCTTTGATTCGCAATGGCAGGGAATCATCGCTTTTGTCCGGATCTATGAGCAGAATCGTGAAAAAGGCAGTCTGCATCACGTTCTTGTAAGCCGTGATGAGAGTTGCGTCGTCAATCTTTGTAAAGTCTACGTTGCCAAAATCTCCGTTGGCGATCGCGATAGCGCGCCGGCGTGCGGGATCCCTGGTGAACGTCGCTTCGTAGGCGCGATCGAAATCGAGATCTGCTGCCATCATCTGCTGAAAGCGATTACAGACGCGATACGCTTCCATGACCTCTCTCGGTTGTTTGACTCGCTGTGCCCGTGCTGCCGAGTGACCCAACAAGAAAAAGGCCAGCCCGAACATGACAAACAGCAGCGGACGCAGCGCACTCTTAACGAGTTTCTTTTTCAGATTCACGTAGCCCTGATCGCCGGCCACCAACTCGCCCAACACTCGCTTAACTCCGCGATGACCTTTGGCAAACTCAATCATGCGTTCCGTGAATGGTGCGCCCCAAAAGTTTCCATAAAAACGTCGCCGCATCTGTGCCGCCCGACGCAACTCAGCGCCGAAGTCTTCACGCCAACTGGCTTCGTAACTCTGCACATCGCCACGCACGAACGCCTCCGATAATAACTCCGCCGAACGTAACGCGTAAAAGATTCCTTCGCCGGTCACCGGATCCGCGAAACCCGCGGCGTCGCCGAGCAAGGCCCAGTTTTCACCACACACTGTTCTGCTGTCCCACGTCGTGGCGGAAAGTCCGGGGATACGCGCAGCATACCGTTCCGCAGTCGCGTGAAGATGATGGCGAATCGCGGCAGTTTCGCGCGACGCCGCGTCTTCTTTCCAGAAGTTAACTTTCCCGTTTTCGCGTTGCGAGTAGTAGTTGATCATGAAATTCCACAGCAGATCGTCGAGCGGTTGATGCTCGAAAGCGTCCTGCGTCGTGGCGATGCCGAACGAGATGTGATCGGGACGCGGAAACGCCCACGCGTAGCCAACCCAGCGCGGCAGAAACGCGACCACCGTCGGCGCAGCGCCATTCGCCGGTAAAGGCGCGCGGTAACCAAAAGCGACTTCCATGTCCGAAGGCGCCAGTGGACCAGCAAGCATTCTTGCGATGCCACTGTTTGCGCCGTCCGCGCCGACCAGTAACCGACCGGTCCATTCAGCGGAATCGCTTGTCACACGCCAGCCGCGATCGAGCTTCGCAATTTTTCTCGCCGAGATCTTTTCGGAGAAAACACGCGCACCGGCATCGCGTGCACGGTCGCGTAAATAACCGTCAAACACGACACGGGAATACACGGCGAACGGTTCGTCCAGTTGCAGGTGGAGCCGTTTGCCGGAAGGCGAATAGAGATCGAGCTCGCTGATCGTGCGGCCGACTGCGTTCAACAACGTGGGCCACGCCTTCAACGCTTTCGCCGTGACGCCGCCGCCGCAGGCCTTCGGTGCCGTGGGCGGACGCCCATCGAAAAGCGCCACTTTCGCGCCGCGGTTCGCAAGTAATTCAGCCGCAAACGAACCCGCCGGCCCGGCGCCGACAATAAGCAGATCAAATTCGCTCATCGAAGCCAATTGTGACACTCGACTGTCGGAGCTAGAATAACAGCCGTCCCTCTCTAATCGCGAAAGCGCGAAGCATGACCAACGAGAGCAGTTGCTTAGTGTTCTCCGGCATTGCGCCGCATCCGCCCATTATGGTGCCAGAGGTCGGACGCGAGTCGATAGCCGAGGTGCGCCATTCCATCAAGGCGATGGCGCAGCTTACTGAACGGCTCATCGCCAGCAGCGCCGAGACAGTGATTCTAATCTCGCCACACGCGCCGCTCGAGATCGACGCGTTTGTCGCTTATGAAGGGCCCTCCGTCTACGGCGACTTCGCCAACTTTCACGCGCCTGAGGCGAGTGTGTCGGCGTCCGTCGACGTTGAACTGCTCGAGGCGATTACTGCTTGCGCCGCCAACGAGAACTACCGTGTTTCCACTTTGCCTGATACGGATCTCGATCATGGCACCGCCGTGCCGCTTTACTTTCTTTTGCGAAACGGCTGGCAAGGAAAAGTCGTCGCGCTTGGTTACAGCTATCTATCAAACGACGATCATCTTCGCTTCGGGCGTTGTGTAACGAGCGCCGTCGACAGCATTGGACGGCCGGTGGCTTTTATCGCGAGTGGCGACCTGAGTCATCGGCTCACACCGCATGCTCCCGCCGGATTCAATCCAAACGCACACGTGTTTGACGAAAGAGTTGTCGCTGCGCTTCACGCTAATGATCCGCGGGCGATTGTGGACATCGACTACAACCTGCGCAAGATCGCCGGTGAATGTGGGTATCGATCGATGCTCGTGGCCATCGGCGCGAGCAGCGGTTTGCCGGTAGCGTGTGAAGTGATGAATTACGAAGCGCCGTTCGGCGTCGGCTATCTTGTCGCACAGTTGATCAATCAACGTGCGGAAGCGAAAGTTGACGATTTGCCAGCTTTGGCGCGAGAGGCCGTGGAAACGTTTATTCGTACGGGTGAAATCGTGGAGCCGCCGCTCGATGCGGGAGAGTTGCTGGCAGCGCGCGCGCCTTGTTTTGTTTCACTGAAGACACTTGACGGCGAACTGCGCGGGTGCATCGGAACTATCGAACCGGCAAAGGACACGCTGGCCCGGGAGATCATCGGCAACGCGATTAGCGCCGCCATGAACGATCCGCGCTTCGATCCGGTCAGCGAGGACGAACTGCCGAACCTGCGCTACTCAGTCGACGTGTTGCGGCCTGCGGAAGAGACGGTTTTTGAGAAACTCGAGCCGGCAGAATTTGGCGTGATTGTCGAAGACGAAAGCGGTTTACGTCGTGGTTTGTTGTTGCCCGACATTCCGGGCGTCGACACAGCAGCACAACAGGTCGACATCGCGACGCGCAAGGCGGGCATACCGCGCGGTACGCCCGTCAAGCTGTGGCGTTTCAAGGTTGATCGGTTTCGTGAGGCGAAACGGAGTTAAACGTCGAGGTTTCTAACGTCGAGCGCGTTGTCTTCGATAAACTTCCGGCGCGGCTCGACCGCATCACCCATAAGCACGGTAAAGATCTCATCCGTTTCCACCGCGTCGTCAATTCTGACTTCCAGCAGCGTGCGCTTATCGGGATTCATCGTCGTTTCCCAAAGCTGCTCCGGATTCATCTCGCCGAGGCCTTTGTAACGCTGGATCGAGAGATCCTTCTTCGCCGCGGCCAGGACTTTTTCGAGCAGCGCCTCGCGAGTGGGAACTTCCTCGCTGCTGCCGTTTTCGCCTGAGACAAAAGGCGCCGCGAGCTCGTCCTCGAGCGATTTGTAGAGCTCGACGGCTTTTTGAAACTCGACGTAGCTGGCGAAGTTCCAGTCGACGATTATGTTCACACCTGTGCTGGTGACGGTCTCAATCTCCCAAAGACCGTGCTCTTCGTCGGGCGTCAACTCGGTTTTGTAACCGGCTTTGTGCAACGCGCCTTCGATCTTGCCCATCAGGTCGCCATCCTGAAACACCTTGCGGAGCGTTAACCCTTCTTTGCGCAGGATTCCTTTGCGTCCGCTAAGGGATTCGAGCAGGATTCCGAGCATTTGGGAGTCGCCGCCGAGGCGCCGGGCCGCCCGCTCACAGTAACGTTTAAAATCGACCATCCGCTCGAGTGCCCGAGCCAGGTCGCGTCCTTCGATTGCCTGAGTTGCGCCCGCTGTTTTCACACTCATATCACTGGTCGCCTGGCGCATGAGGTAGCGAATCATCGAGCCTTCGTCTTTGATGTACTCCTCTTTCTTCCCGCGTTTTACCTTAAACAACGGGGGCTGAGCGATATAGACGTGGCCGTTCTCAACCAGCGCCGGCATCTGGCGGTAGAAGAACGTCAGCAGGAGCGTTCGGATGTGCGAGCCGTCCACGTCTGCGTCAGTCATCAGGATGATCTTGTGGTAACGCAGCTTGGTGATATCGAAGTCGTCTTTGCCGATTCCGGTTCCGAGCGCGGTGATGAGCGATTTGATTTCGCTGTGCCCAAGCATTTTGTCGAAACGGGCCTTCTCGACGTTGAGAATCTTTCCCTTCAACGGAAGGATCGCCTGGTTCTTTCGATCGCGTCCCTGTTTTGCGGAACCACCGGCGGAATCGCCCTCGACGATGTAGATTTCGGAGAGCGCCGGGTCTCGTTCCTGGCAGTCGGCCAGTTTGCCCGGCAACATGCTCGAGCCCATTGCGCCCTTGCGCACGATCTCCCGTGCCTTACGCGCCGCTTCGCGAGCCCGCGCAGCGTCAAGTGCTTTACCAACAATCTTTCGCGCTATAGGCGGATTCTGCTCAAAGAACTCCGTCAGGCGGTCGTTCAGAAACGACTCGACCGCACCTTTCACGTCGGAGTTGAGTTTTCCTTTTGTCTGGCCTTCAAACTGCGGCTGCGGCAGTTTTACGGAAATGACCGCAACCAGACCCTCGCGCACGTCGTCGCCCGTCAGCGAGCCTTTGAAATTCTTCGCCAGGCCCGACGATTGGGCATACGCGTTAATTGTCCGCGTGAAGGAGGATCGAAAACCCGAAAGGTGCGTGCCGCCGTCAACGGTGTTGATGTTATTGGCAAACGAATAGACTTTTTCGTCGTAGCCATCGTTGTACTGGATGGCCACTTCGATCGAAAGACTGTCTGATTCCCGCTCGAAATAGATTGGCTTGTCGTGAAGCGTAGTCTTGTTCTTGTTCAGGTGCTTC
>DASUOZ010000572.1:0-2544 GCA_036276375.1 Pyrinomonadaceae bacterium
CTTGTAAAGGCGTGACGAACTTAAAAGGCTGGCGAGCCTCAGCAAAGATCGAACTGAGATTTCCGGGGTTCTCGCTGGAAGTGAAATAAAACTTTAACCGCCGATCGCGCTGCATGCGCTCAACGATGGGCGCGATCGTCGCGTAGTTCATCGCCGTGCGCGCATTGACCAGCAAGCGTCGTCGATCGGGTGAACGCCACCGCTGCCAACGCTTATCAATCCCACGTACCGTGCTGATGACGCGCCTAAGACTCATTTACAGGACAGTTTAGAGTTCAAGCTTTAGCTTGCTCTGCGAAGCGCAGCCTAAAGGCTGAACTCTGAACTTAAGACTCAATCTGCGGATAGACTTCCGTGACGGCGCGTTGATAATCCTCCGGAAAGTCGATCTCGATCCACGGCAGCCCATCCGTACTCAACGCATGTAACGCGTGATGCTGCGCATACTCGCGAAACGCGCGCGGCGCCCAGTCTTTCACCGCGCCGTTCTCGATCAGCTTGTCCATGTAACCAACGAGCGTCTTCGCTCCTGTTGGACCAAACTTCACGATCCCGACGTTTTCACCGTCCGCCTCCGCCGGATCCATGTCTTTCGAGATGTCTACTACCCGCTCTTCCTCGAGTTTGACTTTCATCTCCTCGTCGCCGAGCGGCGCGCTCCCATTCTCCGTCTTCGAGATCAGCAACGCATCGTCACGCGACGACTCGAGCAGGTTAGAAAGCATCTGCGGGTGAAACAACACATCGGAATTCAGCACCACGAAACCGTCCTGCAAATGCTCTCGCGCCAGCCACAACGAATACAAGCTGCTGGTTTCCGCGAAGTGAATGTTTTCGACGAAACTGATCTCGTCACCGCATTCCTCGCGAATGCTCTCGCCGCCAAAACCGATGACCACGACGATCTTCTTGATGTTTGCGCGATGCAGCGATTCGATTTGTCGTCGCAGCAGAGTTAGACCACCAACCTCCACCAGACACTTCGGTTTCACTGCGTTGCCGTCGAGGCGCGTTCCTTTTCCCGCCGCTAGTATGATTGCTTTCATGAGGGCATGCTCAGGTCCGTCGTCTTCGCCGTATTGGCCGCAGGCCTGCGCTTCAAAACTTCCTTCACCTTGTTAAAGTACCAATCCCGTTCTTTTCGATCCATCGAGATCAAAAACAGCACAGCGTAAATTCCCGCGGCCACGAATGATTGAAGAATTATCGCCGACCACGACCACTGCCCGTCCGTCCTTGCCCTGTTTACCAGAACAATAAACCCACCCATGACGATCGCGGGCCAAATCGCGGGCCAAACACCCTGCCGGAACACCGTCCAAACCGGCAGTTCAACTCTCCTGCACGCAGCCGGAAACACCACAAACATCGCAAGCACAACCATCGGAATCAACGTTCCGATCGCGACACCGATCAGGCCGTAGATCCGCACCAGCAACACGCTCAAAATCAGGTTTCCGGCCGCCATGCTCAGGTTGGCAAACGCCAGAAACTTGTGCAGATCCGAACCCTTCAGGATAACAGCCGACGTCGCATTTCCCACGCGCAACGCCACCACGATACTCAAAATATAGATAACGTTGACACTCTCCGCGAAGTCCGGCCCCACCCAAACCATCACGAGCGGCCACGCAGTCAGCCCCAGAACAGTCGCAAGCGGCACCACCATGCCGAGGGACAAACGTGTCCCCTGGATCAGTATTTTTCGCAGTCGCTCAAGGTTCTGGGCGGTCGAACTATCAACCACGACGGGAAACAAAACGGCGTTGAGCTGGTCGGTAATTCTTTGAACGATCTCGATCGCGCGTTGGGCCACGGCCCAGATCGCGACCGCGCTCGTGCCGAGAAATGCGCCGATGACGATCGCGTCAGTCGAGTAGTTTAGCTTGTTGGCGATGTCGATAATGAGGATGAAGACGCTAAAGCCTGTGACCTCGCGCAGCCGTTCGACTTTGAACAGGTGTGGGCGAATTCGCAGCGCGGGAAATACTCGATATGCGTTAAGTGCGTAAGCGACGTAACTGAGAATTCGAACCGCCGTCGTCGCCGCGACAAGCTCGGCAAGACCATAGCCGGAAAGTAAAACGATTACGTTCGCTGCCACGACGGCGAGGGACGTCACAAAATGAACCGCGCCGTTCATGTACTGTCGCTGAAACCCGTTGACGATCCCGCCGAAGACGCTCATCGGAAATCCGAGCGCGACGTAGGCACTGATGAAGAGCAGGACGATTTGCCCCGTTCGCACCTGTTCAGGAGTCAACGGAAAAAATTTGTCGAGGTTCAGCGAGATCACGAGCGCGAGCAGAAAAGTGAAAAGCCCTATGCCGCTGAACACGAAAAACATCGTGCTCGCGATCTCATTGAGCGCGTTTGTGTCGCCCTGCGCGCGATAGCGGGCTGCAAATTTGACCTGGGCCACCCCGTAACCCATGTCAAACATCGAGAAGTAGACCGTGACTGAAGCGACGAGTATCCAGAGTCCGTAGGTCGCCTGGCCCAGGTGGGCCACGTTGAACGGAAGCATGAACACACCGATCAGGA
>DASUOZ010000573.1:0-3519 GCA_036276375.1 Pyrinomonadaceae bacterium
AGGAGGTGCCGGGTAATGGCACTGAACGGTAGAGTTTTGCTGCTTAACCAGACATACGAGCCGCTCGGCACCCTGAGTGTCGCGCGCGCCATCGTCATGACGCTCAAAGACGGCGTGTTCGTCGAAGAGTGGGACGGCGAGCGCGTGCTGCGTTCAGCCAGTGCGGAGTTTCGTGTTCCGTCAGTTATTCGCCGGCGCACTTACATCAACATACGTCGCCGGCGCGAGCAGTCGAGCATGAAACGTTTGCGTATTTACACGCGCGACAAGTTTCGTTGCCAGTACTGTGGCGCGAAGAAAACGGCGAGCGAGTTGACGCTCGATCACATCCTGCCGCGTTCGCGGGGCGGCGACAACACGCCGATCAACGTCGTCACGGCTTGTCTGAAGTGTAATAACCGCAAGGGCGATCGCACTCCGGAAGAAGCACGCATGCCGTTGTTGACCTCGCAAACGGCGTTGCGTGTGCAGCTCGAGCGCGTGATGCTCTGCCACTACGCGGAAGCGCGAGCCGAGTGGCGCAAGTACCTGTTCATGGACGTGCACGACGATCGTGAGGTCATGGATAAGGTGCTTAACGAACAAAAAGGAAGGGCCTGAGAAATCGGGCCCTCCTTCGAATCAATTGCGGCTGTGTAGCTCAAGCGGAAAGAGCGTGCGTCTCATAAGCGCGAGGTTGGTGGTTCGAATCCACCCACAGCCACTACCAACCTCGTCGTATCACGCAGCATGCGCGGCGCTGTTCACGACGGGCCGATTTGCCGGAACAGGTGTCTTCACCGGGGCCACTACTGTGCTGCGCAGTTCGCGCCAATTAAGTGATATGTCCGCCAACGGGATGGCGAGGGCCAAACACGCCCAGATAATGGCCTGCACGATTTCCACGCCGAGTGCTTCCCAACCCGTGATTCCCATGACGAAGCGGCCGGCGATGAAGACCAGCGCCAGCGCGTAACTGCGCGTGGCCCATTGCTTGTGCACGGCGATCTTGCGTTTGAACGCGAACCAGAACGCGAGCAGGGTCGCGCCCATCAACATCGCTGCGTCAACGATTGCCAGAACCGTGAATGAACGCGGCATTCCCGTGCGTTCCTGGTAATACTGGATGTAGGCTCCCATCGGCGCGAGTGCCAGTGCGCCGACTACGTAGCAGCGGCCCATCACGCGATGAGCTTTGGTAAATCGCTGCCGGATGCGCTCGGAAAACTGAAAGGGCGCAAAGAGAAGTACGATCGCGCCGAACACACCGTGCGGCAGCAACCACCATTTAAAAGCCTCGTAGCGTTGCCAGGCCGGATGCTCTGAGTCAATCAGAAAGCGTTCGTTGTGATAAAGGACGTAAAGACTTGCCAGGGTGATTAAGGTAAAAGTGACGTGTTTCGCGTTGAGTTTCATAAGGCCTCCTTCTCGGGCCATTGCCTCTCTAATCCACTAACGCGAACTTTTCCCGCATTTAGGTCCACCGGGGAGGAAAAATCAATGAACGGCGCTGGTCTCGTCCAGCCGGCGGCGGATGTAGTTTTGCTCGATTTGATTGGTCGTGAGCGAGAGGGCCCGTTCGTAAGCGGCCTGTGCTTCGGGCAAGCGCTTGAGTCTTCGGAGGAGATCCGCGCGAGCGGCGTGAAAGAGGTAGTAGTTGTTGAGCGCGCCCCCGGCGCCGGCCGTGTCAATCAGGCGCAGACCCTGTTCCACGCCTTCAGCCATGGCTACAGCGGCCGCGTGGTTCAACGCGATCACCGGCGAGGACGAAAGTCGCATCAGTGCTTCGTATAGCGCAACGATCTGCGGCCAGTCAGTCTCGTCCGCAGTGCTCGCTTCGCAGTGAACGGCTGCAATGGCCGCCTGTAACTGGTAATTACCGACGCGCCCCATCGGCAACGACTGTTCGAGCAAGCGGACGCCTTCTGCAATCTCGTCGCGGTCCCAGAGCGAACGATCCTGTTCCTCCAACGTGACCAACTCGCCGCGATCGTTAACGCGTGCACGACGCCGCGAGTCCTGCAACAACATCAACGCGAGAAGACCGATGTTCTCCGGTTCGTTCGGCAGCAGTTCGCAAAGCACACGCCCGAGACGAATCGATTCCGCGCAGAGATCGTTTCGCACGAGGTTTGCGCCGGTGCTGGCGGCGTAGCCTTCGTTAAAGATGAGATAGACGACCGCCTGCACGGCCGCGAGTCGATCGCTGAGACGTTCGAGCGGGGGAACCTCATAAGGGATGCGCGCGAGGCGAATCTTCTGTTTTGCACGTACGAGGCGTTGGGCCAATGTCGACTCAGGCAAGAGAAACGCGTGAGCGATCTCGCTCGTAGTCAAACCTCCCAACGTGCGCAGCGTGAGCGCCACCTGAGCGTCGCGACCGAGTGACGGATGACAGCAGGTAAAGATCAAACGCAAACGATCATCGGGATACTCGCCAGGATATGTCACGGTTTCCTCGAGCGACGCAGGTTCGGCGAAGGGTCGCAGCCGCGTCGTTTCGAATTCGATCTCCGGCTCTTTGTCGCTGCGTGTTTTGTCGCGGCGGATCGCATCGACGAGCCGGCGCTGAGCAACCGTTGTGAGCCACGCGCCGGGATTACGAGGTGGACCATCGCGTTCCCAGGTAGACGCGGCGGAAAGAAAAGCTTCGTTCAGTGCCTCCTCCGCGAGATCGAAAGAGCCCGAGTGGCGGATCAACGTCGCGATGATCCGCCCGTACTCTTCACGAAAGACTCGTTCGAGGGTTTCGCTCGCCTCCGCCATGAAGCGAGCGTTGCACAATCGCCGAACGCATGCAATGGCGCTGGAGTTTGGACATTCGGCGATCAGGTATCACCTTACGGAGATGTTAGCGACATTCGAATGCCTGGCTTACGGCCCAACCTGTGTACTTTAGGCAGTGGCCTCGGACGCCATCTCGGCCAGCGGTCTGACTTCGACCGTGCCGGTTCGGGCTGAAGGGATGCGCGCGGCGATGCTGGTCGCTTCGTCGAGATCTTTGGCTTCAACGAGGAAGTAACCACCGAGTTGTTCGTGTGTTTCGGCGAACGGTCCGTCGGTGATCAGTTCCTTGCCGTCGCGCACGCGTACGCTGGTGGCGGTAGAGATCGGTTGCAACTCCGACCCGCTCAAATATTGCCCGCGCGCCTGGAGCTCCTCTTCCAGTTTTCGATACTCAAGGTAGATTTGCTGCCGCTCGGCCTCGCTAATCGCGTTCCAGCTCGGTTCGTCGTGGTAAATGAGCAACATGTATTTCATGACTTCTACTCCTTTATTAATGATCTGCATTCACCTTTACGACGGGCGAGATCGGCAAAATCGACATAGCCCGGGCCGACAATATCGGTTTTAAATCACTGAACGGAATTTCAACCGCCTGTGAGCCGTCGGAACAGCCGAAAACCTGACACCTATCGAAATTAAACCTGATTCCGGTCGACGTCACGTTCCAACTTTTAAAATTGCGGCTCACAGGAGCAAGTCGCTCGGGGAACAGCGATTGGCCATACCCGGCCTGCTTGAATTCCTCCGTGCAGT
>DASUOZ010000574.1:0-2590 GCA_036276375.1 Pyrinomonadaceae bacterium
TCAGGCCGAAGCGTTGATGGCGAAGCGCGATGCCTCAACCCCGATCGAGATCGGCCCGCTCGACGTCACTTCGCGAGTGCAACTGGTTGCCATTGTGGAGCTGAATCCGTAGCTGGAGTTTTTAAAGACCCCCTTGCCCCCCAAGCATTTATTTTATGGTTAAGGAGGGAAGCCAATGGCCAGGTACCGAAACGAAATGGATGAAGAAAGGGATTATTACCCGCGCGAAGAACGTTTCAGACGCGAAGCATTAGGGTCATATGACGAACCATACAGCCGCCGTCAGGCATTTGATAATGAAAGGCGATGGGAAGGTGAAGGCCGATCCGACTACGGCCGTGGTCGTTTTGGCGAGCGAGCCAACTACGAAAACGACGAACCTCGCTACAGCAATACCCGCGAGCGTGGCAACGAAGGCCGCTTCCGCGATGAGGGACGCCGCAGCTCGTTGTACGACATTCGCGGCGATCTATCGACCGGACGCGATCGCGACCGTTACACCGCTGAGCGTTCACGGCTCCGCTGCCGCGACGTCATGACATCGGATCTCGCAGTAGCCACGCGTGACACGCGGCTCGTGCAGGTTGCGTTGATGATGAAGCAGGAAGACACCGGCGTGATCCCGGTCGTCGAGTACGACGTCGTGAGTGGCAACGGGAGAACGACGGACGATCGCGGCGATCGAAATGATCGCGACGAGCGCCAGTACGAAAGCCGGTCTTACTCGCGCGGTAAGCTCGTCGGCGTGATCACCGATCGCGACATCGTGATCCGCGCGGTGGCGGAAGGAAAAGACACCAACAACACTCGCGCCGAAGACATCATGTCGGTCGATATTCACACCACCCGCCCGAACGACCGCGTGGTTGAAGTCATTCGCTTGATGGCTAACAAACAAGTGCGCCGCATTCCGGTCGTGAATGACAATAACTATCTCGTCGGCATGATCTCGATGGCGGACGTCGCCCAGGAGGTCGAGGACGATCGCGAACTGGGTGAGGCACTGGAAGAGATTTCCAAGAACACTTCCTTTTGGAATCGCGTGTTCGGGTGATCCATCCTTTAAAAGCGTCCACAGATTGCACTGATTTACAATCGGTGCAGTCTGTGGATATTCTCTTGCCATGCGTAATGACGATCGTGACTTCTCGCTGATCCGGCTAGATCGGCGGGTAATGCCCTCGGGCCGTCTCTGGAATCCGGCCGCGGACGTGTATCAGTGCAAAGAGGGTTGGGTGGTCAAAATAGATTTAGCGGGCGTGTGTTCCGACGAGCTCGAAATCCAGATTAAAGGCTCAATGCTCCGCATCAATGGCTGCCGGAAAGACACCGTCTTTCGAGAAGGTTTTGTTTACCAGCAAATGGAGATTACCTATAGCCGTTTCGAAAAAACGATTCAGTTTCCGGCTCCAATTGAAGGAGCCTCACTTAAACACGATTATCGCGACGGTTTTTTGATTATCAACCTGCATCGTGGCGAAGACGCGTAAAAGTCATGGCTGAAGCTCAGGCAAATCAAACAATTCAAAATCCCCCGTTCGAGATTCCGGTGCTGGCACTGCAAAACCTCACCGTCTTTCCGGAGACTGTTGTGCCGCTCGGGGTTGGCCGGGCGCGTTCGATGGCTGCGGTCGAGAACGCGCTGTCCACGCCGGAGAAGTTAATGGGCTGCATCACGGTGCGGCCGGATGCGGCCGACGACATCGACGCGTCGACGAAAGATCTGTTTGAGGTCGGCACGCTCGTCATGATCAAGCGCATGGATCGCGCCGCCGACGCCATGCGCATTGTAGTTCAGGGAACGGAACGCATCCGCGTACTCGAGTGGAAACAGGAAGATCCATACCTGCGCGCCGTTGTTCAGGTCCTGCCGGAGCCGACCACGGTTGATGCCGACCAGGTCGAAGCTGCGAAACGAAATTTGCAGCAGATGATTCAGGAAGCGTTGAACCTGCTGCCAAACGTGCCCACTGAAGTGCGCATCGCCGTGCTCGGCGCGTCTGATGCGGTGCGGCTGGCGTATTTCCTCGGTTCAGTGCTCACGCTCGGCGTTGAAGAAGAGCAGAAGATGCTCGAAGCAGACACTGCCGACGAGCTCCTGCGCCTGGCCCACGGAAATCTCGCTCACGAACTCGAAATCATGCAACTGCGCACGAAGATCGCTTCGGAAGCGCAGATGGAAATGGACAAGGCCCAACGCGATTACGTGTTGCGGCAGCAGATGCGCGCCATTCAAAAGGAACTCGGCGAAGACGAGACGGGTGAAGCGGCTGAAGCCGCACTTTTGAGCGAGCGTCTGCAAAAAGCGGATCTGCCGGAGGACGTGCGCACTGAGGCCGAGCGCGAATTGCGACGTTTGGAACGTTTGCCTCCCGCAGCGCCTGACTATCACGTTATTCGCACCTACCTCGACTTCATTCTGGAGTTACCGTGGAAGAAGTCGTCTGAAAACATACTCGACCTGCCCGAGGCGCGACGTATTCTCGACGAGGATCACTTCGGTCTCGAAGACGTTAAGGAACGGATTCTCGAGTTCCTGGCCGTGATCAAACTACGACCGGACACGAAGAGTCCGATTCTGCTGTTTGTC